>JAHBXU010000189.1 GCA_019636315.1 Planctomycetaceae bacterium
CGCAGAATCCCGATGCACCCCCTCCGCCGCCACCCAGAAATGCCCTCATGGCTCTTTCAACGCGCGATGGCAGCCTGTTGTGGCGTGCCGGATCCCGGTTGAATGATGATGAGCCGGTGCCTGCTGACGATGGGGCGGAAGACGACACGGCGGACGATGATGCCGCGCCACTGCCACCTGGCGCCGATCTGGCGGGCGTCTACTTTATGGGAGTTCCGCAGTCGTTTGGGCGATGGCGGCTCGTCATCGCGCAGAAGCGGCAAGCCGTGATGTTGCTCGCCCTGGATGCGCAGGACGGTTCGCTGGGTTGGTCGGTTCCTTTAGGCCGCTCCGTGCGCACGCTGGGCGAAGATGTGTCGCGGCATGGACAGGCGTGTCCCGTGACGCTGTTCGACGGCAAGGCTTATTGCCCGACGGCCGCCGGCTGCTTTGCGTGCGTTGACGTCCATGCGAGACGACTGTTGTGGGCCCTTCGTCTGCCGCGCGACAATCTGCCTCGCAGTGGGCAGTCAGAAGCTCTGTTTCGGCCGGATGCGATTCACTCGGCCAATCTGCCGACACGGGAACAATGGCACGCGACCGTTGTGCATGCGTCGCCGGAGGGGCTTGTGCTGGCGACTCCCGATTCCGACTGGTTGTACGGTCTTGATGTCCGGACGGGGCAGATCCGCTGGCGACAGGCCCGCGATGGCGGATTGATCGCTGCCGGCCTCGACGATCAACGTGTGCTCGTCCTGAGCGCCAGCAAGGCCATCGCACGCAACGTAAGCAACGGCGAGGTCTTGTGGTCGGTCGACATCGATCGGCCAGCGGGGACCGGATTCTTGTCCGACTCGGACTATCTCTTTCCGACGGCTACCGGCGGTGTGCAGCGTGTACGAATTGTCGACGGCCATGCTGTCGCCGATCGACCATTGAGTACTCGAAGCGAGTATGCCGCCGTGGGGAAAGGACAATTCGCCATCAGTTATGATCCTCCTTCCCGTCTGCGGCCCGTGATGATGTGCAACCTGGTCGCCGCCGGAGATGTCGTCCTGCTGCAATCGTTTGACGAACTGGCCGCGATTGATCCGCAGGGGACGATTGGCAACGGCTCCTTTTCTACCCCCTCCCCCGTCCCCGCGGCCATTGTGTCGGGACATGGACCTGACAATGCCGATCCTCAATGGAACGCGTTGCTGACTGGCGTCAGGGAACTCGCCGTCCGCCGCGGTGAGTTCCCTCTGACGCGGCCTCTGAGACGATTGATGCCATTCGCCGTTCCCTCGATCGGCGTGGTGCACTCGGCTGCAACGGCCTGGCTGGAGCTCATCCCGCTCATGCGTTCGCCGGAAGAGCGTGCTGCGGCCCTCCTCACCCAGTTGTCTGCCGGTGTGGAATCATCCGGGCCGCAATCAAATGCAATGGTTGTCTTGCCCGCGCTGGAGGGGTTGTCTCGTTTGCCGATCGATCGTCTGTTTGTGAGTCTTGACGCAGGGCAGCGGTCCGTCCGGTTGGATTGCTGGTTGAAGTACGGTTTCGCCGAAGCGGCAGCACAAGACGCTGAGCGCCGGCAGCAGATCGACACACTCCTGCAGGAACGTTTGGCCTCTCTGGCAACGACGTACAGGCAAACGGTGGTCGCCTCATCGGACACCCGGGGACTCACCCGCGAGACAGAACCGAGCGACGTCCTGGCCTTTGATTGGCCGGCCGGTAACCCCACAGTGACGGAGCAGCCTCCGCGAAGCAGCAACCTCTATGTTAACAACGTACCGCTGACGGTGATTTCCGACAGTCCCTGGGAACAGGTGACGGTGCAAGTCGATCGCCTGGAGCGAGGTCTGTTGTTCCAGAGAGCCGATCTTTCGCAACCGGTGACGATGTCGCTCACTCGATCGACAGGAAGTCCCGAGACCACGGGGCGACTGGCGCATGCGTGGGCGCATGGGCCGCTGCTGATCGTGCGTATCAGCACCGATCTGTACGGGTTCTGGCTGCCGGAAGGGAACGGTGCCTTGCCGCATGCTCCCCTGTGGCCTGCCGCCGGGAAATCGCATCAGATCACGGGGGACCGTCCGCCGCTCTTTATCGGGTTGGTCGAAGCGAGCGACGGGCCGCGGCCGTTATGGGACGATTCGATCCCCCGCTTCTATGACAACTTTTCTCGACCGTTGGGCATCGTGGGGCCTGTGGGAACAACGTGCTTCTGCTACCAGGATCGAGGGAACCTCGTTGCCCTGGACCCGACGACGGGTCGCGAGTTGTGGTGTCGCGCGGGGCTGCCGGTGGGGACCTTCTGTGTGGGCGACGATCATCACATCGTGCTGCTGCGCGATGATGAGCGCAAGATCGAAGTGCTTCGCAGTCGGGACGGGGCGACGGAATCACGCTGGGACTGGTCCGCCATGCCGGACGCAGAATCCTCGTCGCCGGCCTTGTTTTCTCACATTGTTGCCGTGCGGGGGACACGCGCACTCTGGCATTCGCATCCGCCGCAGGTGGAGTCGTTCGATGTGGCGGATGCCGGCGCGGGGCAGGCCCGTGACGAATCCTCACTCGCGCTGATCGACTTGACAACGGGCCGTCAGTTGTGGAGTGGTGCGGCTCCACCCGGCAGTTGGGCATTTGACATCGACCCGCACCAGTTCGCGATCCTGACGCCTCAAGGGAACATCGCGCTTCGAGACTGGGAAAACGGCGAGACGGTGGCGACGTTGACGGTCGAAGTCCCGAGCAAGGTCCGCAGCCTGTATGTCCTGCCCGATGCCACGTCGGCGATTGTGGTCGCGTCCGATCGGCCCAATGACCGCGGACTGCTCGGGGCGACGCAGATTCGCGGCGGCGAACGCCGACCGTCGGTCAACGGTTGGATGTCTTGCATCGATCGTCGGAAGGGCCGACTTGACTGGACAAGAGCGGTCGACAATGTCGGGCTGATTCTCGATCAACCGAAGCATGTTCCTCTGCTCGTGACGGCGTATATGATTCAAGACGAACGGCGAAATCAGCCGTCGCCGGTGTTGGAGTGCTTCGACCGCCGCACGGGAGACCTCATTTACGAGCACGTGGGGGGCCATCACCTGTATCTGTACCATGCGGTGCGCGCGGATGCGGCACATGCGGCGGCCGAGGTCGAAATTAAGGATCGCACGATTCGATTCCAATATCCGCCTGCCCCATGACGTAATGTTGACGGGGGGCACGGAGTGTATCGATTAATCGGAATGTGTTGATTGCGGCGGCCGGCCCCGCGTGTCGTCGTTTGACTTCAGGAATCATGCCCCTCAGGAGGAGCCCGCGGCGTCGTCGCCCTGACGCGCGGTAAGAGTTACGATATCCCCCGTCTTTCATCGTCCCGTCAATTATTGCCTCCGCCCGTCACCGTCGCCTGTCCGATGATCGAAGTCTCTGACCTGACGAAGGCCTTTGAAGACCTGAAGCGCGGTCCGGTCATGGCGCTCGATCATGTCTCTTTTGAAGTGCGGCCGGGGGAGATCTTCGGATTGCTCGGGCCGAACGGCGCCGGCAAAACCACATGTCTGCGGATTCTCAGCACCGTGCTGAAACCGACGTCCGGTCGCGCGGTCATCGCCGGGTACGACGTCGTCGACCAACCGGAGAAGGTGCGGGCCAGCATCGGGTTCATGTCGGGCAATACGGGAATCTATGACCGCATGACGGCCTGGGAGATGGTCGAATATTATGGGCGACTGTACGGCATCGACGAACGGACGTTGCAGGCGCGGCTCGAGGAGATCTTTGACACCCTGCAGATGAACGAAATCCGGGACGTCCTCGGCCTGAAGATGTCGACCGGAATGAAACAGAAAGTCTCCATTGCCCGCACCATCGTCCACGATCCACCGGTGCTGATTTTTGACGAACCGACGTCTGGTCTGGATGTCCTCGTGGCGCGGGCCGTTCTGCTCGCAATTCAATACCTCAAGGAACAGGGGAAATGCATCATCTTCTCGACGCACATCATGCGGGAAGTCGAAAAACTCTGCGACCGCGTCGCCGTGATTCATAAAGGCCGCATTCTGGACAGCGGCACGGTTCAGGAACTGGAAGCGCGCCATCAGCAGCCCGACATGGAAGAGTTGTTCTTCGAACTCATCCACCGGCACGACGAGGAACTGGTCCAGGGCGGCGTCGGCATCGCCCAGGGGGTGTGAGGCCGTGACGCCCGCCCGCTGGTGTCGCCGCCTTCCACTCGTCACTCACCACCAACCACTTCGCCATTCGTCTCAGTGAACTGGAATAACGTCAAACTGGTCTTCCTGAGGGAAGTGCGCGACCAGCTTCGCGATCGGCGGACGCTGTTCATGGTCGCCGTGCTGCCGCTGCTGCTCTATCCGGCGCTCGGACTGGGCATGCTGCAGATGACGCTCATGTTTTCCGAGCAGACGCGGACCGTCGTGATTCTCGGCGCCAAGGATCTGCCGGATCCCCCGCTGGTGGAGAACGGTCGTTTCCGTGAAGAATTCTTCGAGTTCCCGTCCGACGCCGAGAAGCTCCGCGTCATTGGGGACGACGTCAGTTCGAGCGGCACGGAGGACGTCGATCTCGCGGCCGAACCCGCGGACGATGAGTTGCTCCGCGCGGCGGCCAATCTCCGGGAGCGGCTGGGAACAGTTGCCAGTCTGGAGGCGGAAGCCGAAGCCGCCCGCCAATCCGGGCGCACCGACGACGCGGACGCCATCGAGGCCCGAGTCAAGCCGCTCAAGGCAAGTATCGGCGAGGCCATGTCGGCGGCGGGGATCCAAGTCTTGATTCTCGTTCCGGAGGGCCTCAGGCAGCGGATCGCGGAGATCAACGAGACCCGGCCGGCCGGCGATCGCGCGCGGCCCGCCGATGCGCCGCGGCTGCGCATCGTCCGTAACAGCGCCGACGAAAAATCCCTCGCCGCATCCCGTCGCGTCAAGGAGGCGGTCGGAAACTGGGAGGACCGTTTGCTGCAGCAGCGATTGGAGTCCTACCAGTTGCCCGATTCGTTTCCCAAGCCGGTCGATCCGGATCAGATCGACCTGGCGCAGGAACAGCAACTGGCGGCCAGCGTATGGAGCAAACTGTTCCCCGCCCTGCTGATCATCATGGCGGTGACGGGGGCCTTCTACCCGGCGGTCGATCTGGGGGCCGGCGAGAAGGAACGCGGCACCATGGAAACGCTGCTCATCAGTCCCGCGACCCGGACGGAAATCGTCATCGGTAAGTTTCTGACGGTGCTCCTGTTCAGCATGGGAACGGCCCTGCTCAATATGGCCAGCATGGGCTTCACGGGAAAGCACATGCTGTCGATCGCCGGGGCCGGCAAGCTTTCGCAGTTCGGGGCGGCGGCCTTTCCCCCGCTGTCGTCGTTGATGTGGGTGATCGTGCTCGCGATTCCCCTCGCAGCCCTGTTCAGCTCGGTCAGCCTGGGGCTCGCGATGTTCGCCCGCAGCAGCAAGGAGGGCCAGTACTATCTCACACCGTTGCTGATGGTGACGATGGGCCTGACGGTGTTTACGTCGTCCTCCGCCGTCGAGATCACGCCGTTTTACAGCGTGATGCCGGTCGTCGGCCCCGCGCTGTTGCTCAAGGCGCTGCTGCTTTCGACGGGGGAATCGACGTCACTGTATTGGTATGCGATACCGGTGCTCGCATCGAGCATCGCGTATTGCGCGCTGGGACTCTGGTGGGCCATCGAACAATTTCAGCGCGAGGACATTCTCTTCCGCGAAGCCGAGCAGTTCGACCTCCGTCTCTGGATGCGGCACCTTTTACGCGACAAGGAACCGACGCCCAGCTTTACCGAGGCCGGCTTCTGCTTCATTCTGATCATGCTGCTCCAGTTCGCCGGCTTCCGTTTCCTGCGGGATGCCGGGCTGGGGGCCAATCCGCAGGACATGATGCGGCTGTTGATCATTCAGCAACTGGTCATCATCGCCACGCCCGCCCTCATGATGGCGGTGATGCTCACAACGAGTCTGCGGCAAACTCTCAAGTTGAACTGGGCCCCCCTCAAGTACTTCGCGGTGGCGATCTTGCTGGCGGTCGTCCTCCGCCCGCTCAGCAGCGAGTTGGTGACGTATCTGGTGGAGATGGAGTTTCTGCCGGACCTCGATGAGTCGATCAAAGAGCAGATGGTGAAGATGCTCGACCTCTCGCAGGCCGGATGGCTGGTGTTTCTGGGTTTTGCCGTTGCTGCCGGCATCTGCGAAGACCTCGCTTTCCGGGGATTCATTCTGAGCGGCTTCTCGCGATCGCGTCGGACCGGCTTGGCGATCGCGCTTTCCGCACTCGCCTTCGGCATCATGCATCTGATTCCGCAACAGGTCTTCAATGCGACGCTGCTCGGTCTGGTGCTGGGGTTGATCGCCGTTCGCTCGAACAGTCTCCTGCCGGGAGTCGTGTTTCATATCCTTTACAACGGCATGGAAGTGTTGCTCAATCGTGTCCCTCCTGCCGTGTGGGATTCACCTTTCGTCCAGCGGTTCGTCACGATCCAGATTGAGGGGGAACAGGCCGCCCTGCGATACACCTGGCCGCTGCTGATTCTCTGTGGGGCGATCGCCGCGATGCTGCTGGCGTGGCTCATTCGCCAGCGAGCGTCGTCTCGCCGGACGCCCGCCGAATCGGCGCCCGAAAGAACGCACCTTCCCACGGCCCCGGCCCTGTAGTGTGCTTTCACATGCAACCACTCCCAAGCCGACGGCTCTGCCGTCGGACAATGGTGGTTTGACGACCGTCTCGACCGGAACGCATCCGAAGGCGCCTGCATCGTCGTTCGACGGCGAAGCCGTCGGCTTGGGAATTTGCGGTGTGCCGCCGCGACTTGACGCTCCCCCCGTCGCGCATGCGATAATGCGAATGACGTACTCGCCGCACACATTCCCGCCGTAACGATCCTTACCGACGGAGATTCCCATGCTGACGTTCACCGGTCGAGGCGAAGCGCACACCTGTGACGGCGTGACGCGCCGGGATTTCCTGCAGGTGGGGGCGTTGGGCGGCATCGGACTGACCTTGCCGAGTTATCTGGCCGCGAAGGAGGCCGGCGCCATCCGGCCGGGGCATGATGAGCGAGCCTGCATCATGATCTTCAACCTGGGCGCTCCGAGTCACATCGATCTCTGGGACATGAAGCCGCAGGCGGCCGCCGAGGTGCGTGGGCCCTTTCAGCCGGTCGAGACCAATGTCCCCGGGATCGAGCTTTGCGAGCACCTGCCGCAGCATGCGAAAATCGCCGACAAGTTCTCGCTCGTCCGCTCGTGTTTTCATACCTCGGCCGCTGTCCACGATGCCGGCTGGCAGATGATGCAGACGGGCCGCAATTTCACCGGCGGCGT
>JAHBXU010000019.1 GCA_019636315.1 Planctomycetaceae bacterium
CTTCGCCGCCCGACCAACCAGAATCACTGCGGGAATCAAGGCGAGCAGGAAGGCGCGGCGAAAGCGCGGTGTGCGAACCTCGTCGGAGCGTGATGGTCGGTTAGCGAATACAGTGGTCATGGCGGGCCTTCAGTCAGAGTCAAGTCGCTAGAGTACGTCGTCTCCCTTGAGCCTAGGGGGTGCCGCAGACCAAAGTCAAACGGGAATCGGGTTGAAGTGCGGTGGAGTTTCGATTTGGATCGTCGGTGGAGCAATCCGCCGTTGGGGCGCGCCGGAATTGATTTCAGTCGATGGACCTCGCGACCAAACGGTGCACGCCGTGTGACCTTCACTGCAGGGTTGCTCAGTTTTTCACGATGTCCAGATTGGTGAGGAGGCGTTGAACCTCGAGTTCCTTGCGGCAGAGGGCGGCGGCGATATTCCAATGGATGCCCCCGCGTGGCGTCGAACGCATGAATCCACTGAGCAATGCCGCTCAATCCGCCGTGCCCGCAAAGCATGGCGCACACCACCGTCGCCCGCATGGCGACAAAATCGTGACGCTGTCCCTGGCGCTCACGCGGGTCGGGAACGTCGTGAAGAAAGGGCAACAGTCCCGAGCCAGAAACCGCAGGCGCGCTCCGTGCCGTTTCCCCTCATTGACAACCTCTCCGGAAACTCCACCGGGACAGACTCCTCCGGCAACCTTCCATGCCATCCACAAAACCAAATGCTGGCGTCGCCCTCGCCCCAACCGTTGATCTCGCGGGCGGTCAATTCGCGGCAGGCTCACGATCGGACGGCTGAATCCGGAGTCGTTCGCGATATCCCTCGAAGTCAATGCGGCGCGCCGTCAGATCAAAGTCGACGGATCGGAAGCCGCCGAGAGAGATCGAACGTTTGACATCGAGCAGTTGCTGCCCCGTGCGTTTATCGAGCATCTGAACGTGCACCTGCTGGACGCGCAGGCCTGGATCAATCGGGCCGCTCTGACGTGCCTGCAACAGCAGGACCGGCAGATGATCGAGATGCTCGAGAATCAGATGCTGATCGGAGATCGACGAGCGCCACAAGACCCCGCCTTCCTCACGATCAAATGCGATCAGCGGCCCGTTCACGGGCAGGGACGGCAGCGATTCGGAAAAATGGCGTCCGCAGAGTGACAAATAGACCTGCCGACGATCCGCGACGGCATACACGTCCAGCGCCTGCCGCAGCAGGTGCGGGTCGATGCTGCCGAGGTTGCGAACCTGACGCTGCGACCAGTTGACCAACCGCAGGGCACCGTCCGGCGCCAGCGCCAGAAGCTCTTCTCCGGGCAGTGTTAAAAACAGCGTGCCGTCAGGAAAGTCGACATGCCAGGAGGCTTGTCCCGTCGCGAGTTCGATCACCTGCAAGCGCATGTCGTTCGAGCGCGCCTTCGAATCGTCGGAGGCGTTTGTTTGCAGAGTGACCAGTCCATCGTCAGTGACGCCGATGGCGGATTCGATCGAGCGGGGCAGGTCGTGCACGTCTGCGAATGATCCGTCGTCGGCGCGGAGCGCAAACGCTGCAAGAGGTGATGGAGGAATCACAAACACGTGTTCACGATTGCCGCGCACCAGGCTCCCCGAGGGGATGCCCTTCCTCACCCACTGCGTTCGCCCTGTCAGCGGGTCGGCGGCAACAAGTTGAGACCGCCCGAGATAGTAGATTGATTCGGGAGTCCAGGCGGCCAGTGGACCCGCGCTCATGCCGCGATCCGCCACCCCATCGCGTGCCAGTAACGAACGGACGTTGACCATCTCCTGGAACACGGACGATGGACGCTGTTCGATATCGGACGGCAGCGCGCGCGCTTCGAGGGGAATCTGCCAGAGCGTTTCCCGATCGGCAAGGCTCAGACCGTGCAGCACGTCCTGATGCACGACGAACAACAACTGGCCGACGGAGGACACAGAGCCCGCGGGCGAGACCTGCGGCAACGGTTGTGCACGCAGCGGCGCCTCCCACACACGCTGACCGGACAGACTATTGATTCTGATCCGCCCTAACCCCAACTGCAGAACAAACTGCAGATCGCGCAGCGAAGGCACGCTGCTGGGCGATTGCAGCAGCGGGAGATTGATGACCGGACGGTTCGCTCCGGATCCGGTCCGCGACAGCGAGAAGGCATCTGATGTCCAACCGGGAAACTGACTGGAGCGTACACCGCCGCGCGCGGCAAGCCGCTGCGCCGCCCAGAGGCGTAACTGGCTCGCCTCTGCCGACGTGTCTTCGCCCAGAGTGGCCGACACGTTGGCAATAAACCAGGCAACGTCTGAATCACGGTCCTGCCCTTCCAGGAGCGAACTCAGTCGTTGGAGGGCTGCAAAGCGCGTCGCGACCGGATGTCGCCGGTCGATCAGTCGCAGCAAGTGGATTTCCGCTTCGGCCAGCCGTCCGGCGGATGACGCATCGTCCGCCAATCGCAACTCGAGATCCCGTCCGGCGGCATGAAATGCGAGGATTTCCGCCCACCACGACCAGTCCGTGTCGGGATTCTGTTCAAGTGATTTCAACGTTGCAGCAACCTGCTCGTCGATGTGCGCTCGCTCGGAACCGCTCATTGCGGCCCAGAGTCCCTGAAGCTGTGCGGCCAACCAGCAGTCGAGTCGCACCGAAACGTCCCGGGAATCGACCAACGTCGATTGCGGCGATTGCGCGAGGGACCAGTAGATGTCAAAGGCCGCATTCAATGCGCCCGTTGCTGCCTGGCGCGCGGCTTTGAGGTGCAGCGCTTCCAACCGCTCCTGGTCATTCTCGGCAATCTCCGCCAGTTCCTCGAGTGCATCGACAGCCGTGGACAAGTCACTCCGGACGATCTCCTTGAGCGCGGCCTGGCGCACGGAACGTGCACGCAGCGATGTGCCGGGATCCAGTACCGATCTGTCGATCTCCCGCATGATGGCGGCAGTCGCCTCAGGCCGTCCCTCGATCAAATGCCATTCACCCACCTGCACCCGGTCAAACGGCGAATACGGGGCATCGAGTGGTTGCGACGCCAACTGCTCCATCGCTCGGCGGTCTTCAAAGCAGGTCACTTCAAACGCGTTGAGCGAAAACAGCCGCCGATCGGCCAGGACCAGATTGCCCAGGGGCCGTGCTCCCTCCCGGTACGTCAAATGCTCGATACAGGCGCCGTCGGAGAGGCGAATGCGACAGAGGCCGCCGGAGTGGAGCGGCTGGAGATAGTCATCGCCCGTCACGATGCCGCGGCCGCTGGGAACGTCCGATGGGTTGGGAAATGATTGCTCCCACAGCCGACGTCCGTCGGCCACGCTACGGGACATGATGGCGTTCCGACCGACAATCAGGACGGAGCCGTCGACCACGGCGCCCAGAAAAAGGCCGTCGTCCTTGCTGTGACGCCACTTGACGGCACCCGACCGCACGTCCAGACAAACGACGAACGGATCGGTGTAGTACTCGGTGTCCGGCAATTCCGAGGGAGTGACGATGATCGCATCGCCGGCAAGGATGGGCGCCGCCGGCCACCAGCGCGCATCGAGTGGGCCGGTCATTGCGACGTCCGCTTGCCGGACGTGACGCGGGTCATGACGACGTTCCGTCAGCCGATGGCCCCAACGAATGCGACGCGTGTGGCGGTCGACTGCGACAACCCAGCCGGACGTTGTGGGACACACGATGATTCCGCTGCCGACCGCAGGCATCGCGGGCCACCAGCGTCGCACGAGATCGTACTGAATTTCGGCCGACACACCGGACAGCATCTGTGTCCATTTCGGCTGACCCGTCCGCCGATCCAGAACAATCAGCACTTCCGCCCCGTGCTGCTCACCAATGGCAAACAGCTCGTCGCCTTCCACCACCGGAGGACCATGAAAGAAGGTGCCTTCCAGCGCGTCGGGGAGTTCGTCGCCACGTTTGGGACCACCGACCAGCCAGGCGCGCCGTCCCGATTTCAGTTCGTACGCCGCAAGGCGGTTCGATCCCCAGTCACGTCCGTGAGGATCGTCCGACGGGGGTTGATTGCGGTAGTGTCCCGGAGGTCGATAGGACAACGTGGCATGATCCTCCAGGACAAAGACCTGCTCGCCGTCGCTGGTCAGCAGTCCTGAAACACCATCACGAAACAGCAGATTGGCGAGTGTGTGATGTTCGGGGTTGTTGCCGTCGTAGCGCGGCATCGGCCGCAGTCGGGTCGGCGCGACATCCGTCGTCGGACGCCCGGCGGATTCGCCCGCCAGCAACCGCTCCACGCTGATGTCTTCGGGAGTTTCCCAGAGCGGGCGGCCGGAGACGGCGTCCACAGCCGACACACCGCGCAGCGTGCGAAACAAAAGCGTTCCGTCGACCACCAGCGGGACTGCTGCGGGAATGCAGGGTTGGCTGCGGTCCACAAGGTCGTCCTGCAACTGCGAAATCAACTGCACATTTGCCGGCCGCACAGTCAGGGGCTGCGTCCAGCGTTGAATGAGAACGGGATGGCTGTTCTCCGCGCGCGCAACGTGCCGGCCGTTGCCGAACGGCTGTCGCCACTCGGAGACGACGGGGGTTCTGAAGCCGCGTGCACGAGCCGTTGGCGACAACGCACTTGCCGCACGACGTCGCCATGCCGCGTTCTGTGCGAGGGGTGATGCCGCGTCGATGAGCCGCTGATACCAATAGGCGGCGTCGGCCAGATGTCCGGCATCGAGCAGACGTGTCCCAAGTTCGTTCGCCGCGATTTCACCAGAGGTCGTCGCGAAATATTGTCGGGCCACGTTGCCCAGCGCCGCCATCGTCCCGGCGGTTCGGGCCTGACGCAGCGCCTCGGCAGCTTCTGCCGCATAGAGCCGCCGATATTCCGCCAGGACGTTCGGTGGACCGCGAAGGATTGATTCTTCGGCGGCGCCAAGAAGCGATCGCCATTGTCCGCCTGCGCCGAGCACGAGCGAATCGCCATCAGCGGCCAGGAGATGCTGCAGCAACTGCACGCCCGCCGTCAGTTCACCCGCGTCCAGCAGGCGCTGCGCACGCTGCAATTGGGCCCGTTGCTCGCGATCGACGGCCGCCCGCTCATCGACCGGATCCAGATTCAGCCGTTGCTCTCCTGGAGCAGGGAGCGGATCGTCCGGCCGATTGCCCTCGACCGCATCGAGGGTCGCACGAAACAGCTGCTGAATGAGTTGGCCAGCGGCGGCCTTGGTCGCCGGATCAATGACAGGCAGCGGTTCTTCCTGTGATTGCGCGCTCCGTGCCGAAAGCCCACAGACCAGGCCCCCGGCGACAAAGATGGCGACGCATCGGCGGAGACTCAACATGAACCGTCCTTCCTGGCTGAGATCCTCAGCGTCGTTCTGATCAAATCACGGGGCGTCGGTCACACGGCGGACGCTCAACTGCCGTTGCTGGCTGCGACGGGCCAACTGCACGCTGATGCCGAGTTCTGCATAGAGCCAGATTTCCGAGATTTGCCCCGCTGTCGCCATCCGAACGACCGAGGACGGAGCGCCTCCCAGAGCGGCGCGCACCTGAGCGCCCGTCATGCCGACCAGCACGCGCCCCTCGTGGATTGCTTCTGCCAGCCGATCTCGTTCCGTTTGACTCGCCTGTCCCGGGAGAGTCCAGCGGCCCTCGTGCAGTTCGTAACCCTGTTCCGTCAGCCAGGTCGATGCGGTGGACAATTGCGGATTCGCCTCATAAGCCAGTTGATACATGCGTGCGGCACTGCCGGAATCCTGCAGGAGATTCAGGTAGTCCTCGCCGAGTTCGATCAGGGCCACGGGACCGTCCAGACTCGCGTTTCGGACTCGTGCATCCAGCCATTGCCGTTTGACATCCGCCGCGCGCTCCGGCTTGCCCCGTGCGATGTACCGATCGGCCAGACTCAGGACCTGTTCGCGGCTCAATGCCGAGGCGCGTCCGGTGAGATAGTCTAACTCACGGTCGCGGTACCACTGGATGAGTTCGGTGTGTTCGGGCAGCCGCTTCGTGATTTTCTCCGCGATGGCTTCGCCGTTGCTGCCGTCAGCCGCGGCCTCGCGCTCGATCTCCGCCAGTACGACTTCACCATAGAAAATTCGATCGAACAACCGTCGCGTCCCCGCGTCGGCCAGCCGGTAGGCAAGTCGCGGCTCCTTGAGGTAATCGCGCCGCAACAGGTCTCGTTCCGGCGGTAAGAGGGTGGAACTTCCCGGAAGATCGCCGGTGATCCGCGACAACAGCGACTGGTACTCGGGTTTGTCGTTCATTCGTTCCTTGTCGAAGGCGCTCCGATTGGCCTCATGGAGATACTGAATGCGCAGCCGATCAGGAAGTCCATATTCGACAACGCGGGCTGCGAGTGATCGCATCCCGTCCACGTCGTCGGCCGACAGCAGTTCAAAGGCGCGCGACAGCCCGGTTTCCAACAACTCCGTGCCGGAGCGAACCAGGTCGTCGTCCTTATAAAAGGCGCCCCGGTTGCGCGCCCACAAGCCGAGTTCATACAGGGCGTCCGGCCGACGGGAATCGATGATGACCCGCTTGAGTTCCAATGTCTCCAGGTCTGAGGGACGCGATTTCACGCTGCTCACGACAAACACGAAGACGCCGTTCTGTTTCTCAAGATGACCTGAGACCTCCAGATTCTTCGAATCCGACCGAGGACGGAGGAACGTTTTCGGAAGCAGAAACCTGACGCTGCATCCGGCAAACTGCATGTCGCTGTTGCTGAGAACGGTGTATCGCCCTTCCAGATTGAGCGGTCGGCCGACGAGCTGCGGCCAGTTGTTCTTTGCCTCCATGAACTCCTGAATGGATGACGCATCCGCCGGTGCAGCCGCGGCTCGATCCACAATCGCGCAGAAGAGAAGTGCCGCGCACCATCCCGCGACTTTCATTCGACGACTGTAGCTGAACATCGCGTTCATTTTATTCTGAACCCGTCGCTTGAAATCGACCCGTCGCTTGTCATCGGCCGGCCATTCCTCGGGACCAATTGCGATCGTGCGTCAAGGAACGCCCAGGGCCTGTGATTGCTCCGCGAGAAGCTTCAATGTCTCCTCTTCAGAGATCCAGCCGGAATTGAAGTAACCAAGTCGGCGCAAGTTCTCTGCATCCGACCACAGGAAGCCGGAATCCGCTTTCAATGTGACAACCCATCGTTCGCCGGTGGGATCCAGAGCGCACCCCGAAACAGCGGCGGCAAAGATGGCCACCTGCGGATCTTTCGTGAGCCGGTCCGCAACATCGGCCTGCACCGTGGCGGTGACTTCAACTGGACGATCGCCCTGTCCGATGACGATCGGAAACTCGACAATCACCTGGGAATCGCCTCCCTCGTCGGATCGCCGGACCGGCGCTTCCAGAACGACCCAGGCGTCCGCATAGGTCGCCCGGAACTGAGCCTCCCAGGCATGGGGCCGCGGGCCACGCGTGGTTCGCTCGGCCTCTTCGAGCATTTCCAGCAGCGAGACCGACGCCAGATGCGTCATGGCGGTTGTTTCGTGCAGCAACTGCCGGGCGTGTCGGGCTCGAGCATCGGATGCGTGCAGGCGCCTTGCCGCTGCTGCGGCTTTCACAAAATGAGCCTGGGCGCCGTCCAGATCCCCGTCGACAAGTGCCGCTTGCCCGGCCTCAAACTCGATCCGCAATGCTTCCAGCGACTGCTCCAGCATCCGGGTGCGAATCGTCCACAATCCGGTAAAGGCGAGCAGCAGGACAATTCCCGTGAGCACCAGTCGAAACGGTGTGAATTGCGAGCGAGCCCACGCGAAGAGTGTTCGCAGCTGACCGACAATGGCGGCGACGAGGGAGATAATCGCTCCAGTTGCACCGAGGACGAGCGAGCGTCCGACTGCTGCGGTCCCGTGTCCCACTCCCCGCGCCACACCAGTCAAGTTGCGACGACTGCCCGAACTGCCGCGTCGTCTTCGCTTTCGCGTTTGCGGCTGCAGGACGGGATAGGCATTTCGCGGCAGGATGAACAAAGCCGCGGCGCAGGTTTGACAGATGATCCGTTGAGGTCGCGATTTGCGCTGACCCTTGTGCTCCTGCCCGCATTCGCAAACAACCAAAAATTCCTGCGGCGATTCGTCACCCTGGCGGGACACCGCCTTCGACGCTTTGGTGAGCCAGTTGGGCATCGGGATTGGTGTTTGGCGACTGGGTGAGGACGATATCAGGTTTGGAGCCGTTTGTGCTCCACGCGCAGGGCGGGAGAGACCGTGACGACAATCCTGCTTCGACATGCCGACAATGTTACGTCAGCGACGGAATTGCGGGCGATGGTCAATTCGACGACTCCCCGATCGAATGGCCCCGCACCGGGAACCGTCGCAACAGCGATTCTGGTTCGATTATCCGTTCTCCCGACGGACGGTCAATGGGGACGAACGAGCCCTTCCCTTCAGACGGAGGAATCGGCACAACCGATCCCGTCGTTCGTTCTCGTTCCGAATCAGGAAGCAGCATAACCCGAAGTGTCAGCGAGGGCTTCCCGGAGAGTGGTCGGAGGAGGCCTTGGGTTTCAATGGGGGAGCTCCAATTTTTGACGGGTCCACGTCCGTGAGCTATATGCACAAAGCAGATGTTGCCTTCCGGCAACGCAGACAGTCTGCGCACTTTCGCAGACAGGCTGCGGCAGGCGACCACACACCGGCAATTCGCTCTCGGCGGGGAACCTTTCATGATCGAACTGGCCACTCGACAATCGGAGCGGCGCGTCACTGCGATTCCCGTGGAACGCCTTTGGCTTGTGCCGGTGCTTCCCTCGTCAGAACTCGGCCCGGCGGTGCTCAAGGAAGGCGAGACCCGCATCGGGTCCGACACGACGTGTGATGTGTGTCTGCCGATCGACGGCGTCGATGCGCATCATTGCACCGTTCGTCTGGATCGCGGCCGCGCCGTCCTGACGGCGCATTCACGCATGACCTGGCTGAACGACGGCCCGGTCCGCCAGGCGGTCATTCGTCCCGGACAGCGGCTCGCCATCGGCCCCGTGGAATTCCGCATCGAGCAGCACACCGACCCGGTGTCCGACGCGCGCGTCTTCGAGCCGTTGGAGTATGTCGACCAGTTACGGCGGATCGTTGGCGAAGAACTGGAAGCGATTCAAGTCACCCGCCCTGATCGCGGCCTGCAGCCGCCCAACCGGATGGACATGCCGGTGGAGTCCCGGTCGACTGCCGCGGCACCGGCTGTTTCGAGCGTTGGCGAACAAAGAAGTGCGCTCGTCGTCGAAGAAGCCTTGGAAACACGGCGGACCGAACAGGATCTGCAGCGTCGCCGCGCACTCATCGAAGAAGTGCAGAACTCGTTGTTGGAGCAAACGATTACCACGCTGCAGGCGCACAAGGAGCAGGCCGAAGTCCACAATGCGCATCGCATCGAACTGGTCCGCCTTCGGAACGAACTTGCGTCAGAGCAGGCCGCGGTTCAGGCTGAACGCATCGAACTGGCAAGTCGCGATGCCGAAGTATCCCGCCGGCTTTCCCAACTCAAGGAGCACGAACAGGCGGTATGCACCCGCCAGGCGGAACTTGAACAATCCCTCAGTCTGATCGACGAAGAGCGGAAAGGCCAGTTCCACCGTGAGACTCTTCTTCAACGACGCATCGACGAAGTGAATCGCGCGGAAGTGGTCCTGGCGGAGCGTGAAGTCGCGTTGCGCGCCGGCCAACAGCAACTGGATTTGCTGCAGTCACGCTCGGCACCGCCGGCTCCCAATGCAGTCGTTGAAACGGCGGAGACCGCCGACACTTGGAAGCAGCAGCAGATCGTCGACGCGGCGACAATTGCCGAACTTCGCGAGGAACTCGCCCGGAAAACGACACACATCGACCAGCTGCAACGAGGGATGCAGGCTGCGGAGCATCGCCTGGAAGAACGGGAAGCCGATCTTCATAGCCGTGAGGCTGCTCTGGAACGCCGCGCCACCGAACTGTCCCAGCAGCGGGCCACGACCCAGGAGCGCGCGATCGAAATGGACGCGCGCGAGAATTCCGTGATGCGGCAGGTTCAGGCCTGCAAACACGAACGTCAATCGATCGTCACATGGCGAGATCAACTCGAACAGGAAGGTCGGGCGACCACCGCATTGCGCGATCAACTGGAACAGGAACGTCAGTCGATCGCTGTGCGACACGATCAGCTCGCGCAGGATCGCGTCCATCTGCAGGGCGAATTGGAGGCCCTCTCGAGTCGGCAGATGGAACTTCAAAAACAGGAGGAACAAGTCCGGCGCGACCGCGATGAACTGGAGCAACGGGCTCGCGACGTCTCTACGCGGGAAGCGTCGTTCGACCGTCGGGAACAGGATCTCACGGCCCAGGCCGCTGCCGCGGCACAGTCCATGCAGACCACTGCCGGCCTTGACCAGCAGACCCTCGAGAAACTCAGTCAGGATCTTCTACAGGAACAATCACGCCTGCACGATCAAACCCAGGCGCTGCGCGAACAGCAGTCGCGTGTGGAGCGGGAACGCGAGCAGATCCACGCCGACCAGCAGGAGCTTCAGGAACAACTTGCACAACTCAAGGCGTCGCGGATTGAGCTGCGTGAGGAATGGGAGCGGGTCGAAATGGAATCCCGGCAGGTCGCTGCAGAACGGGAGCGACTCGAACGGGAAGTCCGCGAGCGACCGGCGGCGGCCGCCAGCGCCGTTCCGACGCACAGTGACGATCGTACGGACTCGCTCCAACACACGAGCGGCGACGCCTATGAGATGTGTGACGCTCCGGAAGAGCACGCAGACGACCTGCAAGACGACCTGATAGCGGACGAGTCGGAAGCGAGCGATGCAGTCTCTGACGAGGCCGCGACCGGACTCCGTTCGCAGTTAGCAATGCTCTTTGGAGTGTCCTCGGACGAGCTGAATCAGCGCGCCCGCAAGCAGCCCGAGGGGGCGGTTCGATCAGCACCGCCCGCCACAACGCACCGCAACGAAGCTCCCGCTGCACCGCAAAAGCCGGAAGTCGCACATGCGGTCGCCAAGCCGACATCCGCAGCGCCCGTGAAGGCGCCCGTGGAAGACCGGCGTCCGCAATCTCCGTCGTCACACCATCCGTCTGGAGAGGAGTCCGCTGCGGAGGACTCGATCGCCGCCTATATGGAGAAGCTCCTGGCTCGGAGCCGACAGGGGGCGAGCGGTGTCCGAACCGAGACTCAAACCACGCCTCCGCCGGAGACGCGGCGAGCACAACCTGCGCCGATCATTGACGCGGCGGCAGCAGCAGAAACGTCCATGGAAGCCCCGGCGATTGTTTCCGAAACGGAATCCGCGACAGCCTTGCGCAAACGTCCCGACACGACATTGGAGCGTGCCAATATCGACGCGTTTCGGGATCTGGCCAACCTGTCGGCACGTTCCGCGGTCGCGAAACATCAGTCGTCGTCGTTGCGCAACCGGTTCATCTGTCTGATCATCACGACCGCGGCGTTGTTCCTGACATGGCTTGTGATGATCACCGCCCACTTGTGGGTGGGGGCCTCATACGTCTCGTGGGGTCTGCTGTGCGCGGCAGCCATGTGTGTGAGTGCACTGGAACTTCTCAAGACCGCGTCGCGAATGCAGGCGCATCCCACTCTGGAGGTCGTCGATCCTGAAGCCGATGCTCAAGATCCGCTGCGATTGGTCGTCCGTCGACTGTCCGGAATTGCACGGCGACTGTCTCCGACGCTCGGACGGAGCGAACGCGAAATGGCCGCCACGGAATCTCAGGCCGGCAGCCCGTCGGAACTCCCCTGAAGGCGAATCCCCGCTGCCGGTCGTCAATCGACAGAATGGCCCGAGACGAATTTCAGCGGACGCCACTGACGCAGCAACGAGTCGACGCTACCCCGTTTCCGCCAGCAGTGCCGCTCCGTTGGACAAGCGTTGAGGAGCACATTTGCGGGCCTCCACCGATCCCAGCGCCCCGAGACGTTCCATCAGCAGGTCGGTGACTTCGGCCAGAACTTCGGGCGTCGGTTTCGCTCCGTAGTAGTCGGAAAGGTCGATCGGGTCACCGAAAGTGACCTGAGTGTAGGACGGCGTGATGAAGGGCGCCACCATCGACGTGCCGAGCGGCGCGTCATGGATGAACACGGGAAGCACGGGAGCCCTCGAACGAAGGGCCAACCAGGCGACGCCCGGGTTGCCTGGCAGCAAGCCATCTCCCAGATTGATCCGGCCTTCGGGAAAAATGCCGACCAGATGCCCCTTCTGAAGACGCCGCAAGGCTTCCTTGGCCGGGCCGGAGTCCTTGCCATTGCGGTCGACCGGAATGCAGCGCATCGTGCGACAGATCCAGCCGATGGGACCTTGCACCTCACAATACTCCCGGGCCGTCATGAACTCGACGATGCGTACGAATCGCCCATGCAGTTTC
This sequence comes from Planctomycetaceae bacterium, assembly GCA_019636315.1. Lineage (GTDB taxonomy): Bacteria > Planctomycetota > Planctomycetia > Planctomycetales > Planctomycetaceae > JAHBXU01. The sequence continues at coordinate 12,294 of JAHBXU010000019.1, forward strand.
TCCTGACTCCCGGAGAAAATGAACATCGGATCGACCGGACTCCGATGATTGGCGACGACGAGCGCCGCACCTTCCGTCGGAAAAGGACACTTGGCCCGAATCCGCTGTCGAAACATCAGCGGAGAGTAGCTTCGGGCGATCAGGTACAGCACCCAGACCCCCCAGCCTCCGTGGCAGTGCGCGCATTGCCACGCCAACGCAGCAATCGCCACGCTCGCGTAAAGGCTTAATGCCAAGACTCCCCACAGGTCCGGCGACATCGCACTTCCTTCGACAAACCGACCCTCAATGCCCCAATAACGCCGCTATGTTGGCATTTTGGACGAGCGTCAGCAACAGAGCGCGAAAAGAGATTTCTCGTTCACGCGGCCAGACGACGAGGGACCGACAACTCGGACGCCTCGGTTTGCAAGGCTTCCGGCTGCCTGTCGAAGTGAAGTTTCGCCTGCGTCGACGCTCGGACACTGACCGGAATCGTCAGCCCGATCAGCAGGAACAGGCAGTTCCCGGTCAATGAGTAGGTTAGATTGGACTGCGAGAAATTCCCGATCATCACACCGCAAAACAGGGCCAGCAGGGCGGGCGCGTACGGCAGACAGGTGTTGACCTGGCCAACGGACGCGACCGGTTCGATCGGGACGCGACCGAAGTTCGTCTCGTCTGAGACAAGAGACAAACGGTCGAACCACCTCCCGCCGCCTGGGCCGTGCAACGGGATCGACGCACGCCACTGACGCACAAGCCCGACGAACGCAAGACTCAACACACACGCATAAAGGGCCATTCCCACCAGTCCGCACTTGTAAAGAACCTCCAGGTATTGTTGATGCGGCGTGTCGAATGTCGCTCGTTCCGAATAGGGCTCGAAGCCATAACCAAAGAGCGGACGATCCGCGAACAGATCCCACGTCTCACCCCAGATGGTGCTCCTTCCGCTCAGAGGTCCCGAGATCGGGTTGGCGGGACGCACCCAACGGTTGGCGGCCCGCTCCTGCCACACCAGAAGGCGAGGGTCCGACGTCTCGATATTCAACATCAGCAGGCTGTAGCCGATGCTGACGTACAACCCGGCCACCAGCATGACTCCCACAGGCCGTCAGCGGCCGCCTGTCAGAAGCAGATAGATCGAAACGGCCGAGAACATCACCACCGCAGCACAACGTGACAGCGAGCAGACGATGAGCAGGAACGTCGTCGCAATGGCCCAGCGGGCCGCAAGACGTTGCCAGGTCGTCACCGGGCCGTCGCACACAGCGAACAGCAGCGGAAGCATGGCCGCGGCAAACGTCATCGCGAGGTTCGGGAAGCCATTGGGGTGAAGGCCCAGCCAGTTTGATCCCCAGGCGGTTGCTGGAAACTGAGCATCTCCGACCGTACTTGCGGCCCACAACGCCATCACAGCCGCAAAACTCCACGCGATTCGGCGCAGGAGCCGTTGTGGTTCAACGGACTCCGCCAGAAATCCGCCGATCCAAAGGAACAGAAACGGCTTCACCAGCTTCGCCGCCGAAAGGACGCAGATGACGTCGCCCGAGGTGAGGAAACCGATTGTGCCCGACAGCCCACAATAGAGAATCAGCGCAATCGCCACACGTCGCAGCCAGACGGCAAGGAGATCTGGCTCTCTCTCCCCGGTATGACGGGATTGCCGCCACCATCGTCCCATGCAAAACGGCAACGCGACCAACAGCAGATCCGCCGGCATGATCTCCAGCGGCCTGCCGTTGATGACCAGCGGAGTCCAGGCGACCGGAATCACCAGCGCGGCGGCGATCAGCCAACCGCCAAGGTGACGCACGGTGGTCATCCGATCTGTTGCATTCATCCCGACGTCAATCGATTGAACTGAGTATGCATGAACGCGGCCCAGACGAAGTGTGTGAGCAGATGAGCCGCCGCAATCCCCATCAGTCCGGCCCAGGGGTACAGCACAAGAATCAGGGCGATGTTCACCAGGACGCTGAACGAAGTCCCCTTAAGAGCGATACGTTCGCCTCCCGACATTGCGAGCGCGTAAGCGGCCGGACCGGCGGTTGCACGGATGACGGCCGCTCCCAGCAAAACCAGCAGAAGGGGGCGTCCCGCTTCGAATCCCGGTTCAATCAAGGAGAGCAAACCATGTGACGCAGCCCAGACGGCGCCGGCCATCGGCACGGCGAAACACAATCCCAGACGACGACTTTGCTGGACCAAACGTCGCAGTTCCTCTGTCCGCCCGGTCGCATGCAGTGCGGCAAAACGCGGCGCGGTGAACAGGTTGAGCGACTCGACCCCCAGCAACGCGGCGCCAGCAAACTTCTCGGCGATCGCATACACACCGGCCGCATCCGTACCGATCAGGAGTCCGGACAACATAACGCCCATCTGATCCTTCATATGGACCACGACCGCAACCCCCAGCAGGGTGATCGACGTCTGCATCCACTCGGAGGTCCGCGTGTCGGCAGGACACTCCCGCGCGGCTGCTAGCGGCGATCGCGACCGCAGCCAGGTCGCCAGTCCCCAGCTCGCAGTGATCGATACGATCTGGATTCCGATCATCGCCGGAGCGGAAAATTGTCCGCCGGTCGATACAAACAGAATGGAGGCGAGTGAAACCGCGACGATCGGCCAGAGCCCCATTGAGATCAGACTCGGTCCGATGTGCCTCACCGCCCGCAATTGGGCCTGCCTCAGCGACTGGGCCACCATCATTCCGACCAGTACTGTCCCCAGCCAGAGACTCCACCGCAGCGAGGCGCGCTCCTCGGCGATGAGCAGCGGAGTCGCGCCGGCGATGACGATCCCG
>JAHBXU010000190.1 GCA_019636315.1 Planctomycetaceae bacterium
TCCCGCGACTCAGTTCGACCCGGATGCAATGCTCCGGGCGGTCCTGAACATCGTGACGAACGCCGTGGAAGCTGTGGAGGAGACGCCCGAAGGACGCGTGTCGCTCGTCACGGGCTTCGACGCGCGGAGCCAGCAGCTTTTTGTCGAAGTGGTCGACAACGGTCCGGGCATTCCGGAGAGCGAGCGAGAACACGTGTTTGATCTCTTTGCTTCGACGAAGGGCTCGCGCGGGACGGGACTCGGGCTGGCCGTCAGCCGCAAGATCCTTCGCGAGCATGGCGGCGATATCACCGTGGAATGCCCGGAATGCGGAGGCTGCCGCTTTCGGCTGTCATGGCCGCATATTGCGGCCGATGCCGACGTGCGTCTGCTCACGCAAACCACCAGAGCTTCGTTGCCACAGTAGAAACGTGGCGACGAATCGTGTCCTCGCGACACAAGCGCAATATCTTCTGCCTTCTCCGAAGGTCGCGCAGCAGGAAACCCCGCCCGGGGGGTTAACCGGACGGGGTCGGGGTCTTCTGAGTTCAGATTTCGAGAGTGATTCTCAGTAGTTCTTGCCGTATCCGCCTCGTGCCTCACCGGGGATTGGAGCGTTGCACGAGATGTCGAACTGGCCGTCACAGTAGTCGGCGACATCCTTAAACGAGCTGCCGTTGACGTGTCCCTTGTGACCGCACCAGCCCTGGACGCAGTATCCCTGATTGATCTGTCCAAAGGCTGAGCCGACGTCTTCGAGTTCCTCATTGATGCCGTTTGCGACCTCCGCCAAACCGACGATCAGCCCCAGAACCGCAATCGTCGAGATGAGAACCAGTTCAGCGGAAACAATAAAGCCGGCTTCGTCGTTGTGCAGGGCGGTCAGGATGCGGGTCATCGTCGGTCCTCCAGGAAAAGTGTTTGTCTATGAGTCGGTGCTACCGGTTGGCTTCGGGTCGCTTGTTGGACATCCTGTAAAGCAGGTTGAATGCCAGTCGGCGCCGCATGACACTTTTCCTTGGCGCTCTGCCGCAAAGAACACCGCAACCTCCAATAACCCATCTGGTTATGGAATGTTCGCGGTGAGCAAATTCACGCCATGCGGCATGCAAGGGCGAATGCGCGGCTGTTGACGGAAATCAACACACCCTCGCGACGATCGGGGTCTCCACACGGAACTCTCAGTGGAGACGCGACTTCAGAAAGCTGAGGACATTCAGCAACATGGTGCATTACGTCAACATGTCGGGCGAGCGAATCGCGGACTCAGACGCGATCGGCATCAGCAGTGCCGGAGGGCAATCCACCGAACCATTGTCCGGGAAAGAGTTGATGCCCTCGCAGGAACTCCGCGCTCGACATCACGCGCTTGCCCTCCGGTTGCAATCGATTCACGCGGACGGCGCCGCTTCCGGTGCGGACGACGAGACCATCCACACCATCGACCGACAGCAACGATCCCGGCGGTGCTTCCTCGACAGAATCGTCCACCGGATCAACATCCAGGATCAGAATTCGGACGGTCTTCCCCCCCGCCGCATGCAACAGCGTGTATGGCTTCGGCCAGGGCTGCATGGCCAGAATCTGACATTCAACACGATGAGATGATTGCGACCAGTCGATCTCACCCTGTTCCTTCCGAAGCTTGGGGGCCGTTGTGACCTGTTGCGCATCCTGCACGACGCCCGTCGCCGTCCCGGCATCAAGCTGATCGATGACGTTGAGCGTCAACTCCGGCGCCAATTCGGCCAGGCGAAGTTCCAGTTCGCCTGCCGTCTCCTTGGGACGGATCTCCGTTGATCTCATCCCCAGTACCGGACCGGCGTCCAGTTTGGGCTCGATTCGAAAGATGCTCACACCGGTCTCCGCCTCGCCGTTGAGCAGCGCATAAACAATCGGCGCGGCGCCGCGATACTTTGGCAGCAGCGACGCATGGACGTTGATCGCGCCCAGGGGAGGAGTTCTCAACAGCCGGGCTGAAAGAATTTGCCCATATGCGGCGACGACAAACAAGTCGGCGTCGAAATCCCGGAGCCGCTCCAGCGAATCGGCCTGATTTGCGGAATCCGGCTGAAAAACGACGATTCCTCGTGCTTCTGCAGCTTGCTTCATCTCGTTGACGTGCTGGTGATGCCCGCGTCCAGTTCGATCCGGTTGCGTGACCAGACCGACAACGTCGTGTGGAGAATCACACAGCCGCAAGAAGGTCGGCAGCGCGAATGTGCCCGTCCCCATCATGAGCAGTTTCAAGCTCACGGCTGCGGCTCCTGCGTCAAGCGAATCGCTTCCGCCTGCAGTTCGGCTCGGAGTTGGTCGTCAGAGGCGATGTGACCCGCACTCTGTTCACGCCGAAACTCGGCGTCGAAGTCGGCTAGCTTGGGCGCCATGGCGCGCTGGGCGGACTCGGACACACGGTCGATGAACAGAACCCCATCCACATGGTCCAGTTCATGCTGAACGACACGAGCGGGGAGATCGTCCAGACTGATCTCAAATCCCTGCCCTTCGAGATCGTAGGCTTCGACAACAATCTTCTCCGCTCGCCGGACGTCCGCATAGAGATCCGGCAGACTCAAACACCCCTCTTCCCCCAGTGCAGATCCTTTACGACTCGTGATCTCCGGATTGATGAACACCAGTTCCAGATCCGATTCCGCAGGATCGCCTGTAGGATTCATGACGAACAGCCGCAGCGGAAGGGCCACTTGATTCGCGGCCAGTCCGATTCCCTTGGCCTCGTACATCAGATCGAACATGGACTTGACGATTGACCGCAACTCCGCGTCGATGCGCGTGACATCGCTCGACTTCCAGCGTAGGGACGGATGTGGATAGGGAACGATTTGCATCGGAATCCGTGGTTGAATCGACGAACTGAGCTTCGACAAACTGAGCTTTGCCTGGGGAATCCCGCCCCGCGCGGCACGCCTTGGCAAAGAAGCGGGCGTCACCGGATTATTGCTTGGCTCCGTTGACGCGTCAAACTGCTCTGCGCAGCTCCGGCGAATCGTGAAAAACGAGGCTGAACGAACCGTCCGACGTCTGCCGGATGAGCATCACGGCCGTTCGACGTCATCGATTCGCAAGCCGAAAGAACAGCATTCCAAGATCGACCGTCCTCAACCGATGCATACGCCGGTCACCGACAGGACCGGTGCACAACGACTGAGTGCGAACCCCCCGGCATCTGATGAAACTCCGCCATCCACATCCAAGGCTTCGATTCTCCCGATGTGTTCGGACTGCTAGACTCTCTCCGAGTGCGTGAAAGCGGACAGTCAATCCAACGGCCATCGACTGATCCCCGATCGCGGCCGAGTGGCGGAATGGCAGACGCATCGGACTTAAAATCCGAGGTTCCGAAAGGAGCGTGGGGGTTCGAGTCCCCCCTCGGCCAATCGTTGTGGTGAGGTGTTGGACGTGCAGCGGTGCCGTTTGTGCGATCGGGTGTCGCTTTTTTGTGGTCGACGATTTACGTTTGTGCCGCCTTCCAGAGGTTGAGTGTGATGTGTGCCTGTCCCTGGTGGTGCGGTTCGTGCCAGGCGAGCACTTTGAGCACGGTATCGAACGTCCAGCCGCGGTCCTGGAATCGCTCGGGGATTGACTCCAGGTCGGCATCGCTGTAGTGGCTCATTGTTTCCAGCAGATGGGCGCGCGATTCTTCGAGAATGCGTCGAATCTCTGCGATCGAAGGGATTTCGTCGTCGGGCACGCTGCCGCCACGAAAGCGGTCGATCAGCTGCGGGGTGATGGTCGAGTTGGCGACCGGCTTCATGAGTGCGAATCGCTCTTCGGTGATGCCGATATGCATGAGTTGCCAGGCGATGTGCGCCCGTCCCGGTCCCGGGCGCCAGCCAAGGATCGACTGCGGATCCGGGGAATCTTCGATGGATTTCAGCAGGGCCAGCGTCCGGCCGCGGTTAAATTTCCAGAACTCGGTCGAAAGGGCGATGGTGCTCAACGGGCGAACTCCTTGTCGAGGCTTTGTGGCTGCGGCCTGTGCGCGGACAGAACGCTCTGATCCGATTACCATTCTGCGATGTCCGCCACGATCGATCAACCGCACGCGCCGCCTCCTGCTGGGCGAACCGTCCACAACATGGATGGTTCCGCCGCGTTGCTGGAGTTCGTCAACAGCCGCATCAACTTCGAGCGGCTACCGGTTGAGCGATACGATCTGCAGGATTTCAAACTCGATCGCATGCGCGAACTGCTTTCGCGTCTGGGGAATCCGCAGGACTCGCTCCCGGCGGTGCACATTGCCGGCACCAAGGGAAAGGGGTCGACGGCCGCAATGACGGCTGCCGTGATGACGGCCGGCGGCTATCGCGTCGGCCTGTTCACGTCGCCGCACCTCGACAACATCGGCGAGCGGATGACCGTCGATGGACAATTGCCGTCCGAGGACGACCTTCGCGAGTTGATGAAGATCGTCCCTCCAATCGTGCAGCAGATGGACGCACTGGGACCGTCCATGCGGCCGACGTTCTTTGAGTGCATCACGGCGATGGCCTGGATGCACTTTGCGCGACAACGTGTGGATCTCGTCGTGCTTGAGGTAGGGCTCGGCGGGCGCCTGGATGCCAGCAACGTCTGCTGTCCTCTCGTGACGATCATCACAAGTATCAGTCATGATCATCAGCGGCTCCTGGGACACACACTGGGCGAGATTGCGTCAGAAAAAGCAGGAATCATCAAGGCGGGGGTGCCGGTGCTCAGTGGAGTGATTGCCGCGGAACCACGCGAGGTCATTCGCACTGCGGCTGCGAGGCAAGAGGCCGCATTGTATGAACTCGGCCGCGAGCTTCGCTGGACGCCGGCAACCGCGAGCGTTCCGATTTCGCCTGGGGAGCAGGGCGTTGCAGCGGATTTGCTGGAGCACCTGACGATCTGCACGCACTCGCCCTGGGGCCAGCACGAGGTCCGCGTGCCGTTGCCTGGACGGCATCAAGCGGACAATGCGCTTTTGGCGCTGACTGCATGTGATCTCTTGGCAGAGAGCCGTTTTCCTCTACGTTCGTCGGCGATCCCGCGCGGACTTGCCAGCGTGTCCTGGCCGCTGCGCGGGGAAGTGCTTAGCCGCCGCCCGCTGGTGGTCGTCGATGCGGCGCATAACGACGGCTCGATCGATTGCCTGATCGCAACGCTCGCCGGAGTTCACTGCCGCCGTCGGTGGTTGATCTTCGCGACGTCGAAGGACAAAGACACGGCCGACATGCTCGGCCGGCTCAATCAACACTTCGATGACGTCATTCTCACGCAGTTCCTTGGCAATCCCCGCAGTGTCCCGCTGGAGGCACTCATAGCGATGGCTGCGGAGACACTGACAATTCCCTTCTCCGTTGCCGGTTCTCCGGATGACGCCTGGAAGCGGGCGCGGAGCATGGCGACGGATGAGGACTTGATCTGTGCGACCGGCTCGTTTTTTCTCGCAGCTGAGATGCGTACGGTCGTCCTCTCAGAGCGTGGAGTTCTGGAATGACGTCGTCGCCCATGCGTGGACAGTCGTGCGACTTCCTTCGACGGATGTCTGCTCCCCTGGCGAGAGTCAATGCGGCGACTTGTACTTGCCTGATCCGCGGATCAGAATAGTGGCTGTCATGACGGTTTGGTCGATACGGCACCGATCGTGCCGCGCATTTCGAGTGGCGAATCGCTACTCACCCCAGTGGATGAGGCCATGTTGCGCTGCGTTGCATTCGGTGTCCTCTTATGGTCTGCGGGCCTCCTCGGCGCGAGCGAGGTCGTCGACTTTTCCCGTGATGTGCGACCGATTTTGACAGCGCACTGTTCGTCCTGTCATGGTGGAGTCAAGCAAGCGGGCGATCTGTCCTTTGGACTCCGGGAGCATGTGCTGGGCCCGCGCGATTCGGGAGTGCCCGTCGTTGTTCCGGGCGCTCCTCATGCATCCGAGTTAGTTCGACGAGTGACTTCGGCCGACCCTGCGGAGCGCATGCCGCCCGTCGATGAACATCGGGAGGGACTTTCGCCCGAGGAGATGGAGACACTGGTTGCATGGGTGCGGCAGGGAGCCCGATGGGAGGAGCATTGGTCCTTTATTCCACCGCAGCGACAGCCGCGGCCTGCCGTGCAGGATGTCTCGTGGGGCCGCGAACGCATTGATGATTTCATACTGTCCCGCCTGGAGCAAGAGGGCCTGAGGCCTTCACCTGATGCGGAGCCCGATCGCTGGCTCCGCCGCGCGTCACTCGACTTAACCGGCTTGCCACCGACTCCGGAAGAACGCGAGCAGTTTCTTGACGATTTGCATCGCCGCGGTGAATCGGCGTATGGCGATGCCGTGGAGCGGCTGCTCGATTCGCCGCATTTTGGCGAACGGTGGGCCAGCGTGTGGCTCGACCTGGTGCGGTATGCGGACTCGCGTGGCCTCGGGCTCGACGGTCGTCGCACGATCTGGAAGTACCGCGACTGGGTCATCGATGCGTTCAATCGCGACCTGCCCTTCGACCAGTTTACCGTGCAGCAGCTGGCAGGCGATTTACTGCCCGACCCGACGATCGAGAACCTCATCGCGACCGCCTGCCACCGGACAACGCAGTCCAATGAGGAAGGAGGCACGGATGACGAGCAGTTTCGCGTGGAGGCCGTGGTCGATCGCGTGAACACCACCTGGCAGGTGTGGCAGGGGCTGACGTCTGGATGCACGCAGTGTCACGATCACCCCTACGATCCGCTGCGACACGCAGAGTATTACCGGTTCATGGCGTTCTTCAACAACACGGCGGACAGCGATCTCGACAACGATGCGCCGCTCCTCCAGGCGCCAATCCAGTTCGCCGATTACGCCCGTGCGAGAGAACTGGACCGCAAGATTGAAGCCGCAGAGAAGGAGCTCTGGGAGACGGGCCGCGCCCTGGTGCAGACGGACTCTCTGTGGAATCCTCTGCATGGGCTGGAGGTCGCTGCGACCGACAATACACAGGTCGCTGTCGAATCGGACGCGGGGGGAGACCAGTATCGCACGATCAGTGATGTGCACACCAACACGGGTTTTGTCGTGACTGTGCCGCTGCCGTCCGAGTTGCCGCAATTGACGGCCGTGCGTTTTACTGCGTTCCCGTTGAACCCGGCGGCTTCGTACGTGAACCCGGAATGGGGATTCGTCCTGTCGCACATCAAGGCGGAGTTGGTTGTTCCAGATGCTGATCAACCGACCGTGCTGTCCTTCGCCGAGGTGATCGCCGACGAGCCGCGACCGCTGCTTGATCCAAGCCAGAGTCTGAACCCGGACAACGCGGACGGGTTCGCCGCCTTCACGCGAATTCACTATCCGCGGACTGCGGTGTTTGTTCTCCGGGAAC
>JAHBXU010000191.1 GCA_019636315.1 Planctomycetaceae bacterium
GACGAACTTCTCCTCCGGCGAGATCGGGCACGCGCTGCGCCAGCTGGAGCCGCGCGGCCTGGTGAAATCCGAATACGGCGCACGCGCCGAGCGCTACCACCACCGCATCGACCGCGTGTTCGACCTCACGCCCGCACAGAACAGCCTGATCGCGCTGCTGTTCCTGCGCGGCCCGCAGACGCTGCACGAACTGCTGGCCCGCAGCGATTTCGTGAGTCTGCATGCTCCGCTCAACGATGTGACGCAGCGGGTCATTGACGCCGCGGCACTGGCGAAAATGAAACCGACCGCGTGTCTGATCAACACGTCCCGCGGGGGACTGATCGATCATGCGGCATTGTGGGAGTCGCTCCAGCAGGATCGGTTGTCCGGGGCCGCGTTGGACGTGTTCGACCCAGAGCCCCCCGATCTCTCGCAGCCGCTGTTTCAGGATGAGCGGGTGATCGTCACGCCTCACGCCGCGTTTGTGTCGGTGGAGTCGCTCCGGGAACTTCGAGAGCGCACGGCCCGCCAGATCGTGGATGTTCTGGCCGCTCGACGGCCGGAACACGTGGTCAATCCGGAAGTGCTGGACTGATCGGCACAGGCGATTCAATCGTTGCCACGGCGATCTTGCGCACGCTCTGAAGATGCCGATCAATCGGTCCGTCACCCGCCAATCTGTGAGCTATAGTTTGGTGGGCGCCTGCCGCGCGCAACGACGCCAAGCATGCGCCCCTGGTGACCGCCCCTGCCGGAACTCCACATCTCCGGAGGAGATCGCCGCCCCCCTCTTCATGTCGCACCAGGCGAGACGGAACGCAAACCAATGAGTCAAACCGAGGCAAACATCCTGGAGCAACTCGAGGAGAAGGACCAGCTGATCCAGACGCTGACGGAGCGTCTCAGCGAGGTGGCCGAGCAGTTGGATCGGGCTCAGCGTTCGGGCAGCGACCGCGGTGGGCGTTCGTCGGCGCCGGGCGTGTCGGGCGAACTGCTCGAACAGCAGCGGAACTTACTGGAAGGTTTGTCAGCCGCTGTCGATCTATGGGACGGCCTGCAGCCGCGGGATGCATTTCGTCGGATTGAGGCGCGACTCGATCACATGCGGAGCCTGCTGGAGTCGTTTGTCGACTCGGATGGTCGACCGGCAGTCGACGACCAAGAGGAAAAAACACCTGCCCCTGCCCCCGCGCCTGCCGGTGCGCGTGCCCCCGCCCCTGCTTCGGCTCCCTCGTCTCGCGGTGAAGCGCCCCGCCAGGCCGGCCAGGCCGCGTCGAAGCCCCAGGCGGCGACCGGTTGGGAGGCGATGAAAGCCCAATTGCTCAGCGGGACGCCCGTATCCACTCCGGCGACGCCATCATCGCCACCCCAGCGGGAAGTGTCGCCGAGCGAGGAAGCTCCTCCGGCGATGCCTGCCGTCAGTTCGCCGAGCGAGTCGTCAGGGCAATTGGGAAGTGATGTCACACTCCCCGAGCCGGTCGACTTCGAATGTGCGGATCGCGAAACGCTCGAGCAGGCGATCGAGGTGCGAGACCACTTCATCGGCATCCTTACACGCAAGCTCCGTGCGGAGCAGCATCGGACGCGCCAGACCGTCGACTGGGCCGCGCTCAACAATGCGCCGGAAGAACTCAAAGCCAAGCTGCAGACCCTGGAAGCCGATCTGGAGGACCGCCATCGGATTGCTGAAGTGGAGCTGTCGCTGGAACGCGCGCGGCTGAGCCGCGTCGAATCGCGCATCGAAGACATGCAGCGGCAAGTCGAAGCGCGGTTCAAGAACGCCTGGCCACAAGGTCAAGCGGCCGCTCCGGGGAGCAAGGCGGCCGCTCAGAATGATGATGCGGCCATCCGAAGCTGGTTCAATACGCTTCGCCGCCGCTAGATCGCAACGCGGTCACCCGAAGCGTCAACAAAGTCGTTCCGTGGTTCGCCCTGCAACCCAGGGGATGATTGCGGTTGTCGTGGACCGGTCACTGACGTTCGCGGCTCGGATTTCGTCGAGAGAGCGAATGCCTGCGAATCAGGACTGCGATTGTGCGATCAGTCGATCGAGAAGCTGCTTCGCGCGGCCTTCGTCGATTGCGGCGCTCGCTGCAGCAACGCCCTCTTGAGGGGAGGTGGCACGACCGGCCGCGATGAGCGCAGCGGCAGAGTTCGCCAGCACCATGTTTCGCGAAGGGCCGGGGGCGCCGTCGAGGATGTGGCGAATGCGCTCGGCGCTCTCTTCCGGCGACTCGACCCTCAGGTCTTGAACGCTGCACTCGTCGAGGCCGAACGATGCGGCCGTCCACGTGCCCCGCTGCACGCTGTCGGGGCCGACGCCGAAGGCGACCGTCTCGCCCCAGAGAGCGACTTCGTCCAGTTCATTGTTTCCGCACACGACAATCGCCCGCTGTGTGCCGAGTTGCCGCAGCGCATGGGCAAGTCGCTCCGCCGATTCAATGCGATTGGCGCCGATCAGTTGCCGCGGCGCTCCGGCCGGGTTGGTGAGCGGGCCCAGCAGGTTGAAGATGGTGCGGAAGCCGAGCGCGGCTCGGACGGGGGCGACATGCTTCATCGCGCCGTGGAGCGCGCGCGCGAAGCAGAATCCAATGCCCACCTCGTCGATGCATCGCGCGATCTGTTCGGGCGTGAGGTCGATGTTCACGCCCAACTGCTCCAGGACGTCGGCCGACCCGCTCGAACTGGAGACGCCGCGGTTGCCATGCTTGGCGATGGGGACGCCGCAGGCGGCAACGACGAACGCGACGGCCGTGCTGATATTAAACGTGTGCAGCGCATCTCCGCCGGTCCCGCAGGTATCGAGTAGATCGATCGCCTGCGGTGTGACCCGCGTACAATGCTGCCGCATGGCCCGTGCAGCGCCGACGACTTCCTCGACGGCTTCTCCCTTCACCGCGAGCGCGGTGAGCAGGGCCGCCGTTTCAATTTCGCCGCCCTCGCCGCGCATGATGGCGTCGGTCGCCGCCTGCATGACGTCAGCAGGGATCGTCTGCCGTTGGCGAGCCAGGTCAAGAGCGTTGCGGATTTCCAACTGCATTGTTATCTCCGAGGATGAAGCATCGACGAGATCGCATCGTATCAGATCTCGATCAATAATAACGATTGGCTCGCAGGACCGGCGGCACTTCCGCCGAGCGGCGGAGTGCAGAAATTCGCCGAATGCGTCAAACAGCCAGAGGAACAATGCCGCACGCTTCGCAAGCCGGTGATTTGACACCTGACGACCCGACGGCGCTCGCCCGGTTCGGGAAGCTGGACGTCGTGGCGAAGCTCATCGTCGAAGGGTACATGGTCGGCCAGCACAAAAGTCCCTTCAAGGGATCGAGCGTGGAGTTCGTCGAGCATCGGCAGTACTACCCCGGCGATGAGATTCGCCACATCGACTGGCGGGCGTACGGCAAGACCGGCAAGTACTACATCAAGGAGTTCGAGGAAGAGACCAACCTCCGCTGTTATCTGATTGTCGATGGCTCGGGCAGCATGGCGTACGGGCAGTCGACGCTCAGCAAGTTCGACTATGCGCGGCAACTGGCCGCGGCGCTCGGGTATCTGCTGATCTCACAGCGCGACGCCGTCGGACTGATGACGTTCGACACGAAAGTCCGCGAGCAGATCACTCCGGCGGCCAGCGAACTCAACTTTCAGCAGCTCGCGCAATCGCTCAATCAATGGCAGCCGGGAGCGGAAACGAGCCTCGCTTCCGTGTTCGCGCAGATGATTCCGCTGCTCAAACGCCGCTCGCTCGTCATCCTGATCAGCGACTTTTTCGACAAGATCGAACCGCTCACGGAAGCTCTTAAGCAGTTCCAGCACGCGCGGCACGAGGTCATTCTGTTCCAGATTGTCGCTCCAGAAGAGGAGGATTTCCCCTTCACCCGGCCCACGCAGTTCCGCAGTCTGGAGAAGGACGGGCACCGCGTCCTCGTCGACCCGCATCGTCTCCGGCAGACCTATCTCGAACAGTACCGCGAGTTCATCGACCGTCTCACACGCACGTGCGGCAACGCGGGTGTCGATTACCTCAAGCTCACGACCAGCACGCCGTACCAGACGGCCCTCGGCGCCTACCTCGATTCGCGCAGCCGCCGCAAGGGAAAGCGATGAGCGAGCCGGTCGCCAAGCGCCACTTGCAAAAACGCCCCGGCAACGAGACAAGTTCCCAAGCCGACGGCTCCGCCGTCGAACGATGGTGCCACAAGCTCTCGAAGGCCCGTGTTTCAGAATGGTACCGTTGACCCATCGACGTCCGACGGCAAAGCCGTCGGCTTGGGATGAGCCAAGTAGGTCAGGCACCCCTGTGCCTGACGTCGGCGTTACGGTTCGCCCGTTGAATGCTCCATGTCCGCAATCGAAGCGGCGACTGATCCGCCGCCCCAGCCCGAAGGGTAGACACCCGCGCGCACCCAGCGGTGAAAACTCGAATGCGGCCAGTCGCTTACTCGTTCGACCAAGCCGTGCTTCTTTGGATTGTAATGCAGATAGTCAAAATGGCGGTCGTAATCGTTGTCCTCCTCGATCGTATGTTCCCAGAACCGCGGCTGCCACACCCCGCGACGGCGATCGCGGCATTTTCCGGCAGACGGCTTCACTTCCTCCCCGCCGAACGCCAGCCAGGCGCGAGTAAACTCCCGTTTGATCCGGCTCCAGCGGCCCGAAAAATCGGCGTCTCCTGGGGGCAGGGACCAGATCGAGTGCAGATGATCGGGCAGCAGGACGATCGCGTCGAGCTGAAACGGCTGCCGGGCCAGGCATTCGCGAAATGAGTTGCCCAACATCTTGCGTGCGGCGGCGTCCCCAAAAATCGGCCGCCGGAGGTAGGTCACCACCGTAAAGAAGAACGTGCCCCCATGGAGCCTTGCGCGACGATAGTGCGGCATGGTAGCAGGATATCAACCACCGCCCCGAAAGTCAGGCACTGGGGTGCCTGACCTACTTGGCTACTTGGGTAAAGCGCCCCGGCATCGAGACAAGTTCCCAAGCCGACGGCTCCGCCGTCGAACGACGGTGCCACAAGCTCTCGAAGGCCCGTGTTTCAGAATGGTACCGTTGACCCATCGACGTCCGATGGCAAAGCCGTCGGCTTGGGATGAGTGTGCACGGTCAACGCAGGGCCGACAGCAGGTTGCTCCAGTAGTCGGTCCATAGGACCGGTCGTTCGTCGAGTGCATGTTGCCCGTCGGTTGCGGCAATGAGTGACGAGTCGATCGGGCGGCGGGAAAGCAGCATCCAGTAGCAGCGCTGCGTCCCCTGCTCTTTGTCCCCCGCGCCTTCCACACTGGCGACGTGCATGCCCAGATGTTCTGCCACGCCGTGCACGACCGGGCGGAGGTCGAAGTGGATGTTCGAGATGTGCACGCACAGGATGCCGTCGTCCCGCAGGTGCCGCACGTACAAGTCGGCCGCCTCGCGTGTCAGGAGGTGGGTGGGGATCGCATCGCCGGAGAAGGCATCCAAGACCAGCACGTCGTACTGCTGGTCCGGTTCGTGTTCGAGCGACAGCCGCGCGTCGCCAAGGATGACCTCCGTCGCGGCTTTCGTATCGGACAGGAATGTGAAGTATTCGTCCGCCAGGCGCACGACTTCCGGATTGATCTCGTAACAGCGGAACAGGTCGCCTGGCTGTCCATAGGTCGCCAGCGTGCCGACGCCGAGACCGACGATGCCGATGCGCCGCGGCTCGCCCACGCGATGATGTTGCAGCACGGCTCCGGCGCCCGAGCGGACGCCGTAGTACGTCGTCGGGACAGTCCGTCGTTCCTCATCGAGAAACTGCATGCCGTGCAGGATGGTGCCATGAAACAACGCGCGTCGTGTTTGATCCGCGTTGTCGGAGACGCGAAGTACGCCATAAAAATTGCGGGAGACGGCGATCGAGTCGCCCAGCATGCCCCATGCGTGCCGCGCCAGGCCGACACTCAGCAAGCCGATCGTGACAACGATCGTTGTCCACAGCGGCCGCGAGCCACCGCGATAGAGCAGGCTTGCTTTGTCGCGGTAATAGATGAGCGGCATCACGAGCAGACACGCCAGCAGTCCGATGTGCAGTTCCCAGTACCCGGAAAAGATGTACGGAGCAATCAGTCCGACAAATACGCCGCCCACCGCGCCGCCGGCCGAGATCAGCAGGTAGAACGACGTCAGGTGCCGCACACCGGGTTTTTGAGAAGCCAGTTCGCCGTGACACACCATGCAGCAGAAGAACAATCCCGTCAGATAGACGAGCACCTGCAGAATGATCGATACGTTGACGCCTCCCATCAGCGTGTTGATCACGGCGATGAGCGAGACAAACAGCAGAGCCACGCAGGTCTTCCGCGAATACCAGCGGTTCCCGTCAAAACACAGGATGAACGACAGCAGGTAAATCGTCAGCGGGAGAATCCACAGGAAGGGAACCGTCGCCACGTCAAGGCAGACCTGATTGGTCGTCGCCAACAGCATGACGGACGCGACGGCCGCCAGCGTGAACCACATCAGCCGATCGCCCCATGTCGGTGCTGACTCGCGGTCGTGTGCGCGAGTGGCCACCTGTGCACATCGTGTTGGCGAAATCGTCCACTGACGCGCTGCACACGCGATACACAGAATCGCAAACGCACGAAAGCCCCACGACCAGGTCTCTGCCTGTACGGGCGATGAGAACACGGGCTCGACGACGAACGGGAACGTCACCAGAGCGAGCAGCGAACCGACGTTCGACAGTGCATACAGTCGATAGGGCGATGTTCCCGGCGCCTGCTGGCTGAACCATCGTTGCAGCAACGGACCGGTCGACGACAACAGGAGATAGGGCAGTCCCACACAGGCCCCCAGCAGCAGGATGATCCGGAGGGTGGGATTCTCCCCCGGCGCCGGTTTCCAGGAGGCATCGGGAGTGATCGGCAACGACATCACCGCTCCGGCCAGCAGCGCGGCATGCAGGCTCGCCTGCCAGCGTGGTGAGAGTCGCGTGGAAAGAAGATGGGCATACAGATACCCCGCAAACAGCACTACCTGAAAGAACAGCATGCACGTACTCCACACGGCCGGACTCCCGCCGAACCACGGCAGAATGAACCGGCTGATGAGCGGCTGCACCTGAAACAGCAGGAACGCGCTGGAGAAAATGGTCGCGGCGAACAACAGCACCACTCCCCGATGGCGGGTCGTGGCGGGAGGATCGGTCGGCATGGCGGATTCGACTGACGGCATCGACGCAGGTTTGGCAGCAGAGGAAAGCGGAAACGTCCCGCTGTCGAAGCGTACGTCAGATCGCGGGCCGACCGGCCGGCAATCGCCCGTTGCGGAAACGAGACGCGGCGTCACA
>JAHBXU010000192.1 GCA_019636315.1 Planctomycetaceae bacterium
GGACTATCGCGAACTGGCGGGACGCGTGGACGGCGTCGTGCTGGCGACGCCGCCCTCAATGCACCATGCGATGGCGATGTACTTCCTGGAGCGCGGCGTCCACGTGCTGTGCGAAAAGCCGCTCGCGGAATCGTTGTCGGCCGCCGAAGAGATGGTCAACGCTGCCGTGCGCAATCAGGTCGCGTTGGCCGTCAATCAAACCCGCCGGCTGTTTCCAAACATCTCTAAGGTGCGCGAGTTGATTGCCGGCGGCGTTCTGGGCGATCTGAGGTCGATCATCTATCACGACGGCGTGATCTTCGACTGGCCGGCGGCGAGCCCCTTTCATTTTGCTCCGGGTAGCCGCGGCGCACTCTCTGATACGGGGATTCACCTACTGGACACCGTTTGCTGGTGGCTGGACGCCAAGCCGGAACTCGTGTCGTCGCGGAATGACTCGCTGGGTGGCCCGGAAGCAGTCGCGACCGTCCGCATGCGTCACGAAGAGTGCGAGATTGAAGTGAAAGTCTCACGATTGGCCCGCCTGCGGAACTCGTTCCGTATTGTCGGGACGCGAGGCACGATCGACGCCGTCGCCGAACACTGGGACCGTGTGGTGGTTCAGTCGCCCAATGGACGGACCAGTTCGGTCCAACTGCGGCACAAAATCGACTCCTATGCCACACTGGCGAAGCCGCTGCTGTCAAACTTCGTCAACGTCATTGCCACCGGTGCGAGTCCTCTCATCTCCGGCGCCAGCGCCCTCCCGGCGGTTGCCCTGCTGGAAGAGGCCTACGAAGCGGCCGAGCCTTATGACCGGCCCTGGAATACAAACCTGGAGCTTCTCGATGTCGCATGAACGGCGTGACCATTTGAAAGTCCTCGTGACCGGGGCATCCGGCTTTGTCGGCGGTCGTGTCGTCGACGCCATGCTGCGTTCCGGAATTGCTGAACCCGTCGCCGGCGTTCGCAGCTGGTCCCGTGCAGCGCGTGTCGCGCGTGCGCCTGTCGAGATTGCCGTCTGCGACATCATGGACGCGGATGCTGTTCGGGATACGGTGAGCCGCGTGAATGCGATCGTGCATTGTGCCTATACGGATGATCCGGAATCGATCACGCGCGGCACTCGCCATCTGCTGGAAGCCGCCGCGACTCGTGGAATCGAGCGGTTCGTCTATCTGAGTTCGGCCGAAGTGTACGGGCCGGAGACCACCGGGGACGTTGACGAGAACTGTGACACCCCGCTGACGGGGCGCGCTTATGGCGACGCCAAAATTGAGGCCGAATCACTTTGCCGCCAGTACGCCGACCGAGGCATCAGTGCCGCAATCTTGCGTCCGTCTCTGATCTACGGTCCGTTTGGCCGGAGTTGGACGATCAATATCGCCAAACGGCTCCAGTCCGGAGGCTGGGCCGAGTTTGATTCCTTCGGAGAAGGACTCGCGAATCTGGTGTATGTCGACGACCTGGTGCAGGCGATTCTGCGGGCCGTCGCGAAGCCTCAAGCGCGAGGCGAGACGTTCAACGTCAATGGTCCGCAGCAACCGTCATGGAACGAATACTTCCGGCTCTTTAATGAGGCGCTTGGATTGCGACCGCTGGCACGCATGTCGTCCTCGCGATCCCGCTGGCGAACGGCGACTCTGGATGTCGTCAGCCGCGCGTGCTACGCCGTGCGTGGCCGTTTCGACGAACAACTCATGCGGATCTATCTGCAAGGAGGCTGGCGGAGTCGCATGATGAAGCGACTCAAGGGAGTGTTGGACGCATCGCCCAGCGGAGACGAATTGCACGGCTTGTACGCTCGCCGCGCGGTTTATCGTGATGACAAGATCCGCACACTGCTGGGGTATCAACCCCAGTTCGACCTGAAGGACGGATTGGCGCTCAGTGCTCAGTGGCTACGTCACCACGGATACACCCTGGATGCAGGCGTCGAGTTGGGAACGGATGAGCCAATGCCTCGATCGAAGCCAGGTCCTGCGGCGCGGCCCATCGAAGAACTCGAGGAGGCCGTCCGGTGAAGATCGCTCTGATTTCCTACGGATTCAGCGAGTACTGCGTCGCCCAGGCGAACGAACTCGCGACGCAGGCCGACGTGTTGCTCGCGATGCCCGAAGACGCCTTTGCTGAGAGCGACATTCCCGTCAGTTCGAACGTGCAATGCGTTGCGTTCCGCGCGCCGCGATTGCGGCAACCGTTTCAACAGATGGGTTGTTTGCGCCGATTGCTGCGAAGCATCCAGCAGTTTCGGCCCGATGTCGTCCACATGCAGAGCGGACACTTGTGGTTCAACATGGCGTTGCCTCTGCTACGACGCGCTCCGCTGGTCGTCACGATCCATGACCCGCGGCATCACCCTGGAGACAAACTCTCACAGAAGACGCCGCAGGCGATTCTGAACTATGGCTATCGACGTGCCCAGCGGGCCATTGTGCACTCGGAGTACGTCCGCCAGCAGGTGGTCGATCTGCTGAAGATCTCCGCCAGCAAAGTCGATGTCGTCCCGCACGTGGCGATTGGGGAACGCGATGCGGATTCCTCCCACGCGGAAGCGCCGTCCCCATTGGACTCGCAGGAACCGAAGATCCTCTTTTTCGGACGCATCTGGGAGTACAAGGGGCTGGAGTTCTTCATTCGCGCCCAGCCGGACGTCAGCAGTCGTTTTCCCAACGCCCGGTTCGTCATCGGCGGGTCCGGTGAGGACTTTGACCGGTACAAGCAACTCATGTCGGATCGGGAGCGGTTCGACGTTTATAACGAATGGATCTCGGACGAACTCCGGACGCGGTTGTTTCAAGAGGCGAGCGTCGTTGTGCTGCCGTATATCGAGGCATCGCAGAGCGGCGTGATTCCCGTCGCCTACAGCTTCGCCAAACCAGTGATCGTCTCGCGTGTCGGGGGGTTGCCGGAGATGGTCGAAGATGGACGGACAGGTTTTATCGTGCCGCCGCGCGACAGCGGTGCGCTGGCGCGTGCCATCACGGCGCTCCTTCAGAACCCCGACCGGCGCCGCGCGATGGGGATCGCCGGGCAGGAGAAACTACAACGCGAGTGTGCACCAGCCGTCGTGGCGAACCAGACCTTGTCCGTCTACGAACGGACGATCGCCGAGTTCCGCGCGCCGCTGGGGGGATTGACGCACACGCCTCAGCACGAACTCGTTCGCGGCGCACGCGCAACGAACGCCGCGCCCGCACCGGTCCGAAGATCGGAGAACGCCGCCTGGAAGAGTGTGAACTCATGAACGTCCTCGTGATGACGTCGATGTATCCGACGCCGGAGAACCCGGCCTTCGGCTCCTTTGTCAAAACGCAGGTCGACGCGCTGCGTGCCGAGGGAGTCGATGTTGAACTGCTGGTGCTCCGGGGCCGGAATCGCAAGTGGATGTACATCGATGGACTGAAGCAGATGCGCAATCGGCTCCGCAAAGGGGGGATTGATGTGGTGCATGCCCATTTCAGCTACGTCGGTGTGATCGCCCGAATGCAGCGTATGGCGCCGGTTGTCGTGACGTATCACGGCGACGACCTCCTTGGCTGCGTCGCCGACCAGACGGGCAGACACTCGCAGTTCAGCCGTTTCATGGTGCGTGTCGGTCAGCGACTGGGGCGCTGCGTGGATGCCGCGATTGTGCAAACGGCGGAGATGGCCGCCAAGCTCGATCATGCGTCGCATGTCCACATCGTTCCCCATGAGGTCGACTTCGATACGTTTCGCGTGGTCGACCGTTTGGAGGCGCGTCAAGAACTGGGACTCGATCCCGATAAGCCGCTGGTGCTGTTCGCGGCCAATCCACAAACGCAGGTCAAGCGTTTCCCTCTCGCCCAGGAGGCCGTCGCGCGAGTGCAACGGGACTGGCCAGAAGTCGAATTGCTGGTCATTTATCGCGAGCCTCAGGCGCGACTGGCACTGTATATGAACGCGTGCGACGCCTTGATCTTTCCCTCCTTTCAAGAAGGTTCGCCCAACGTCGTCAAGCAGGCCATGGCATGCAACCTGCCGATCGTCGCGACGGACGTCGGCGATGTGCGGGAAGTCATCGAGTCCACCGAGGGCTGCGCCGTCTGCCGTCCGGACGCAGACGAAATGGCCCGTGAACTTCAGGCGATCCTCGCGAGGCGGCAACGCACACGAGGTCTCGATGCCGTGCAACGCTTCGATCGAGCCGCCGTCGTGGAGCAGTTGCTGGGCGTCTATCGTAATGCGATCGGACGCGAAGAAACCGGACGCCATTCAGATCGTCGTGCTCAGGCAGCAGTCGCTGGAGTTCATTGAAGTTCGCGTTGCCGGCTCGGTCGAGGCGGTCAACGCCGCCGTCAGACAATCAGGTCACTTCAAAACAAGTCCAACTTTCATGTGCGGAATCGCCGGATTCGTTGATGAACGCCACGCCGTGGCGGCGCCGTCCGCCGTGCTGGCGCGGATGACCGACTCCATTGTGCATCGAGGACCGGATGACGAGGGAGCGTTCGTCGACGGACCTTTGGCAATGGGCATGCGCCGGCTGAGCATTATCGATCTCGCGGGCGGCCGACAGCCGATGTGCAACGAGGACGGCCGCTATACCGTCGTTTTCAATGGCGAGATCTATAATTATCGCGAGCTCCGTGCGGAGTTGCTGAGTCGCGGTCACCGTCTGCTGACGGATTCGGATACGGAAGTCATCGTCCATCTCTATGAGGAAATGCAGGAGCGCTGCGTGGAGCGTCTGCGGGGCATGTTCGCCTTCGCCGTGTGGGACAACCAGCGGCGCGAGCTGTTCATCGCACGTGACCGCCTGGGCATCAAACCGCTGTACTTCGCGGAGTTCGGCGGCGGGATGGCTTTTGCTTCCGAGATCAAAGCCCTGCTGCAGCATCCATTGGTTGATGCGTCGCTCGACGTCCACGGACTGGGCGATTACCTGTCGCTCAAATATGTCCCCGCCCCGCGGACAATGTTTGAGGGAATCGCCTCGCTGCCGCCTGGGTATTTCTTGCGATGGCGCGGAGGTCGATTGGAAACGGAACGTTACTGGGACGTGACGTTCAATGTGACGCCGGAGCCATATGATGAAGAGGCATGCGCCGATCGATTGTTGGAATTGCTGCGCGAGTCCGTCAAGTTGCGCCTGCGCAGCGATGTGCCGTTCGGCGCGTTTCTGAGCGGAGGCGTCGATTCCAGCCTCATCGTGGCTCTGATGAGCGAAGTGCTCAATGAGCCGGTGAAAACGTTCTCGGTCGGATTCGACGGAGGCAGCGGGCCGGATGAACTCCCCTATGCCCGTCAGGTCGCGCAGCAGTTCGGTTGTGAGCATCACGAGATCGTCGTGACGGCCCGGGATTTTGTCGAGCAGGCCGAAACCGTCGTGTGGCATCTCGACCAGCCGATTGCCGATCAGGCGACAATGGCCACCCACCTCGTGGCCAGACTGGCGTCGCAGCATGTCAAGATGGTGTTGACTGGTGAAGGCGGGGATGAACTGTTCGCCGGTTACGCCCGCTACGTGGGCGAGCGGTATTCCCCCTGGATGAAGGCGGTGCCCACGTCATTGCGGCGTTCTCTTCGTGCCGCGTTGCCGCACCTCCCCGGCGGGCGGCGTCCGAAAATCGCGCTCAATGCACTGAGCCACGCGGACGAAGCCGTCCGTTTTGCGGAATGGTTCCCGCTGTTCAATCGTGCCGCAAAATGCCGCCTGCTCTCTGCTGATATGCGACAGGCCCTGGGGACAAACGCCCCGGATGGCATCTTTCGTCGACATCTGGCCGATTGCACCGACCCGCAGGCGCTCCATCGCATGCTGTATGTCGACACCAAGCTGTGGTTGCCGGACTATCTGTTGTTGCGCGGCGACAAACTGACGATGGCCAACTCCCTCGAAGCGCGCGTGCCCCTCCTCGATCACAAAGTGGTCGAGTTCGCCGCCACGCTTCCACCGGACATGAAGCTGCGAGGACGTGCACGGAAGTATTTGCTCAAGCGTGTTGCCGCGAAGTTTTTGCCGGACTCGATTCTCCGTCGAAAGAAGCAGGGGTTTCCGATTCCAATCTCGCAGTGGATTCGCGGGGCCGCGCGACCGCTGGTGCGGGACGCCCTGAGCCCGGAACGAATCCGTCGCCGCGGATTGTTCGACCCCAGGTCCGTCGAAACATTACTGACGCAGCATGAATCAGGATTTGCCGATCACGGCGACCTGCTCTGGGGGCTCGTGAATGTGGAGCTCTGGCAGCAGCAGTTTTGCGATGCCAGTTCAATCGCGAGCGGGACGACGGGTCGTCCTGCGGTCCATTCGTCATATGCACCGGCCATGTCCTGAGATTCGCCGCAGCGAAGCGTTCGTCCCATGATTCCGATCACCGACACCGACCGCACATTCTGGGAGGAGATGGCGCAGTCGCGATGGGGACAGTACCTGTCGGGGATCGAGTCGACGACGTTGCGTCTGGCCTTGGAGCATTTTGAGAGACCGGGTGAAGCGCTGGAGGTTGGCTGTGAAGGTGGCCGCTGGTCGCGATCGCTGGCAAGTTGCGGCTGGAAAATGACATGCCTCGACATCAACGCCGATACGCTTGCCGTGTGTCGGCGACGAATCCCCTCTGCGCTTTGTCTGTTGTATGCTGCGGACTCCCAACAGTTCCCCATCAATTCGCGCAGCATCGATCTGCTGATCTCAATCGAAGTGCCCATCAATGAAACGGCGTGGTTCGCTTCTGAAGCGGCGCGCGTCTTGCGGCCTGATGGACTTATGGTCTGCACGTTCAACAATCTCGATTCCTATCGCGGTCGGTTGGCCAACCTCCGCGCCTCGCTGAGCGGCGACGAACCACAGTACATCACTGGCTATTCGGCATGCCGCCGACGGCTGACCGAAGCCGGCCTGACGATCATGCATGAGACCGGGTTTGCGTGGCTGCCCTTTGGCCGGGGGAGCAACTCACGCTGGGTTCCGTCTCTGGTGCAGCTGGAACGGCAATTCGGTCTGCGCAGGATCGTTCGCTACAGTCCGTGGGTGGCGACGGTTGCCAAACCCACATGTCATAAGAATCGCGAGTCATGTCTCGATTGAAATCACCGCACCCTTCGGCTGCTCCCCGGGGCGATCGGGAGCCATCCCAGCTCAACGATCCCGCTCCGTCTCGGCCTGCGCGCCGCATGAGAATCCTCATGCTGCTCGAAAATGAGAGCTGTCCCGACGACACGCGCGTGGCTCAGGAGGCCCGCACGCTGCAGCAG
>JAHBXU010000193.1 GCA_019636315.1 Planctomycetaceae bacterium
GAACGGACGGGAACGCGGAACACAACCGAACAGTCGATGGGAAAAGTCTGGTGCCTCTGCTTCATGATCCGTCAGCGCGTCTCGATCGTTCGACGCTGTACTTCCACTTCCCGCACTACTATCCAACGACGACGCCAGTGAGCGCTCTCCGCGATGGCGACTGGAAGCTGCTGGAGTACTTCGAGGACGGGCGCGTCGAACTCTTCGACCTGGCGCACGACCTGGGGGAGCAGCATGATCTGGCCCCATTGATGCCGGGACGAGCCGCGGCACTTCGCAAGCAGCTCAATCAATGGCGGACCGCTGTCAATGCGCGACTGCCGTCGCCAAAAGAGTGACAACCGCTTCTCTGTCCCGACACGTCGATTCAGCGCACGAAAAAGCCCCCGGATGGCGGCGGAGGAAAGGCATCCTTGCCATGGCGCCATCCGGGAGCCGGACGAGGGGCGGAGGGGGTTGACCCGATGATTAGTTGATCGTCCGATGGGCAAAGGAATCAGCTCGTCACCTGATCATCCAGGCCATCAGATTGCCGACTCACGCTCCATCGACTTTCGTGACACAGAGCGTGTCGATCGCACTCAGACCGCCGAAATAGCGGGCCTTCACGCGGAGGACGACGTCTCGCTCGAAGGCCGACTCGCTTTCCGCTCGCTGCAGAAACGTCTGCAACGGCCAGATCTCGGTCCACAGGAACTGGCGTCGGAAGTCGCCGATGAACCAGTCGTTGACCGCTTGTCCCCCCTGCTCGTCGATGAACGGCGAACTGAGCACTTCCAGTTGTCCGTGCACGGGATTGGCGAACCGGGTCGAGTTGTCTCCGGAAGTCACCGTGATCTCGGTCGAATGGACGATGCTCCGCGCCGTCCCGCGCAAAGCCTCGGGGACCAGGACCTGTCGTGCAGGAATGACCACGGGGCGCGGCGTGCCGTCCACGCGATCGTCGATCACCTGCGTCGCGCGATAGCGCAGTGCGAACTCGACATCAGTCCAATCCACCAACGGCACCGCGGTTGTAAAGCCCGTGGACGTCGTATTGCCGACTCCGCTCCAGTTCCGATACGACCCGTTGGTCTTGTAGAGTTGCTGACCGACGCCATTCGGGCGATAGACGTGCCGGCCGCTGGAAGCATCGGCATCAGTGACGCCGCGGACAATCGTCCGTTCACGTTCCTGACGCAGTGTGTAGCCGAGCGCCATCGCACGGCGGTTGATCTCACCGGTCTGATCAAAGGCGATGAGTTCTTCGTTGATGCTGAGAATGCGGCCCTGTTTGCTTTCGAGCGACGTCACCGATTTCTCGGAGAAAGTCGACTCTTCATAAGCATGTCCTTCGGGGACTTCGGTTGGACCGGCGAGGGCGGTGAACCCGGCGATCCGCGCATTGCGCACACGGCTGGGCATCACGGTCACCAGGCGATCGCCGATAAACCCGGAATCGTCCCTATAGCCTTCGATGACCTTGCGGCCGATAAGTTCGCCAGTCACGACCTGAAACAGCGCGGCGTTTACACCGGGGTTCGATTCGCTCAACAGGTGATTGAGGGGGGCGTCGACGAGGGCCGACTCGCGGATGCTGCGAAGACGCGGCAGGACGCCGCAGGCGTCGGCCAGTTCGTAGTACGAAAAATCGTCGGGGGTGATCCGCTTCTCGTTCAAGAGCTCGCAGACCTTGTGATAGAAGCCCTGCGGGCCATGAGATTCAATCAGGGTGGAAAGGGAAGTGCCTTGCATGGTGAAAGTGATCCCAGGGAGGAGCGGAAGGAAGGTGTGGAGTGAGGGCCGGAACTCGAGCGAGCGGCGCGGCGACGGCGTTGCCGCATATCGCGGAGTCGCGAGGATCAACCAATCGACGCATTCACATTCGAGCTGGACGTCGAGTAGGCCGAGGCAAATGTCACGCGCAGCCGCGTCACCATCGACTCGGCGTACTGTGCCGCTCGGGCGATGGCACGTCCCGCGGTGCTGACATATGCCAGTTGCTGATTCAGCAGCTTGGAAGAAGCGGCTTCCGGGCCAAGCGTATTGCCGTTGTCGTACGTACTCGACGTACAGACGAATTCATAGACCGATGCCGTGCTGATATCGATCGACACCGGTGCGGTCTGACCGCTGGCGGAAGGCTCGTGGGCGATTCCCGCAAATACGGCCGCGAAGTCTTCCTGCGTCGTTGCCAGGTTGGTGTTCCACGGCAGATCTTTCGCCGGGCGGACGACCGTCTCATCGAGAAACAGCATGTCACCGGCCTCGATCACTGTGCTGGATTCGACGCGGAACTTCTGCAGGACAATCTGTCCGGAACGAAAACTGAGTCTGTTGGCCATGTGTCGCTTTCCAGGTAAGAGGAGTGGAAGATGGGGTGTGACGTCGTGTATGAACCATTTGGACCCGCGATCAGCGATGCGGCTTCAGCAGCGCGATGAAGGCGGCGTCGGAGAGAGCAGAGTCCCGATCAGGAGCGCGTTCGTGACTGAGCGGCGGCCGGCGATGAGCGTCCGCGATCAGCCGCACGCGCTCCTGGACCAGTTCGATGCGCGACGCGGGGTCTGCTGCTGCAAGAAGGCGCCGGAAGGTCGCCGTAACCGCGTAGTCCGGCAGTCCGGATTCCGCAAGCAGTGATTCAATTGCCTGTCGCTGTGCGGTGGCCGCGTTCTGAAGTTGGCTCTCGTGCAGGCGGGTGAGCAGTTCATTCCGCTCGCTGAGGAGTTCCTGCAATTGCAGTTGCAGTCCGTCCATCGAGTCGGTTCCCTGACGGGTGGGATCGTGGAGCGATTGCGTCGTTGGGGAATCAGGAGAAATGCGCTCGTCGTGGCGAGTGAGCAACGTTCCTGCGGCGGACAAGTCGCTTTCAATTGTTGGAGATTCAAAATCCTGGCCGCCGGCCGATTCTCGAAAGCTCTGCGTCGTCGCGGGGAATACGACGGCGTCGACGCTGATGACGTCGTGAATGCGGACACCGCTCCGTCCGGCTGTGCACGCTCCGCCAGCACGACATGGGTTCATGCCCACGCCCGGCAGCGTCCACCCGCAGCTGCCAGGAACGTGCGCCCGAATCGGTGTCCAAGCGGATGTCGCCGCGAATGCGCCCGGACTCGTAGCGGGGATTGATGATGGAACCCGCCAGGTCACGGGTGCTGCGTTCCTGCGGCCGCGACTTGTCGGCCGCATGATCAAGGAACACCGGACGCTGGTTGTAGAGGGGAACCGCATCTTGCAGCGCCTGCTCGGTGTAGTGATATCCGTTTCTGGACAAACCGCCGGTGAGCGCCACATTGCGCACGAGACGGTTGAGGCGATCCACCTGGAGTTCCGCATGCCAGTCGGCAACATGTTCGACAAGTGTGGAGGGCGTCATTGTGAATCCTTGAGTTCAAAAAAGGCGGGTTCAACCAATGGCAGGCGGTTGCGCGGGCAGCTCAACAACGGGTTGTCAGCACATCGAGTCCGGCGTCACGTTGTTGGCGCCAATGCTCGATGCGGGCCGTCGTCCGTTCGATCACCGATTGCGGCGCGGGGAGCACGTGCCGCAACCATTTCGCCAGGCGCCAGGGGACGCAGCGATACAATCCGGCAGGCGTGCGGCAGGCAACCGATTGACGGTCCAGCGCCGGCCTGCGATTCTGCTCCGCGAGAAAGTTGATGAGCTGCCCGGCCAGTCTGGTTCGTTCCGCAATGGGGCGGCGCAGGAGTGCCAGGACAAATTCCAGCTCCTCGTCGGAGGCAGGGTGACTCACCGCATCGGGATGCGGGGGGTGTTCAAAGGTCAGCCATAACAGACGCATGGGAACCTCCTCCTTGTGCGTTCCGGTCGGGATCTGCCTCTGCACCCTGGGAGGCATGCTCAAACATCAATTCGTCCTGCCCTGCCTTCATCCGAGGAAGCTGCCGTTCGCAGGCCAGCGCCCGCAGCGATGCGTCTTTCCCTTCGCGATCCAGTTCACGGCGCATCAGATCGGGATCGACGCCGTCGCGGCGGGCGATCTCGGCGCGGCTCAGCACACAGGCATCCACCAGACGCACATCCGCCAGACGTTCTCGCGGTCGGTCGCGATTCACCAACTCGGGGAAACACCACTTGGGTTGAATGAGCTTAAAGAAATCCTCTCGCAGTTCACCGGCGCGGATGGCGTTCGACATCACCCAGCGCCACAGTCGGGAGAATTCCCGCTTGTAGAAATGCTGCTCGGATTGAAACATCTTGACGGCCGGCCCTTCGGCGACCATCGTCGAGGCGTAGTTCGCGTTTGACGCGTCTGACGTGAGCATGAACTCTGGCAATCCGGCGCCCGCCGCCGCGTTTAACAGCAGCATGCGTCCCAGGGGGACCGTATCGCTGTAGTTTGTGTCGGGTTGAACGAACCGAATGTCGGTGCTCGCACCGGTCGTCAAAACGCTGCCCGGCTGAAAGCGGCTCACACCCGGACCTGGCGAGATTCCCGACATCGACTCGACCGTCGATTCGCCGCTGAACGCCGTGGCCGCCGCGGGGTTCGTCACTTTCCGCCAGAGCACAATCGACGCCTGGAGCTTACGGGCCGCCAACTCGGTGCCGATCCATGACTCGAACCGTTCCAGTTGTTCGATGACAGGATTGAGCACCGTCACCCCCCGCTTTTCGTTGGAATCGACGCCCACGCGTGTATGCAGCATTTCGCAGGCGGCGATCGTCTCAATCAGATCGCCCGTGGTGGGATCGATGCGGAGATACCATTGAGGCGATTCGACATCGTCAGCGTCGGTCACGATCCCCTGGGAATCCGCGTCCTCTTTCGTAGGGCCGATTGTTTCCGGGTCGACGAAGCGCAGATCCGGAGGCCACGAGGTCTCCGAGAACTTGCGGAGAAAGCATTCACCGTCGCGCCAGGTCCGGCGCGCATGCTCCTGAAACGAGTAATGACGCTCATTCCACAGGAGGAAATCGGTCCACAGTCGATCGGCATTCTTGAGCTCGCGCTCGACGTCGTCTGTCGACATTGAGAAATCGCGTTGCTCATGAACGAGATGGAGGCCGGGGCCGGCCACATAGACTTCCAGCAATCGCAGGAGATTGCGGGCATGCGGATTGCATTGCACCATGCGGCGGGCTTTGGTGCGGGCGTCCGTGCGCGCATTCTCGTCAAAGCCACGCGCTCCTACGCCCAGCAACGTCCACCGCCCGGGATCATCCGCCACCGGTTGCGGACCAGCGGACTCCGTCAATTGCAGGAGCCGCTCCTGGATGAGCCGTTGATAGCGCGCCTTGAGCAAGGCGGATTGCCATTTATCCTGCAGGTAGCCCAACATGTTCGCCTCGGAATGAAGGACGGAACCAGGTCCTGAGACGGCCGGTCAGGAGTCATCCCGTTCGGCGCCCGTTCATTCACAGAGCGAGTGGTTGCGCAAAAAAGGAGCGGCCCGGCCTCGTCGGACGAGACCGGGCCGCCATGCGAGTCCGGATCGATTGACCGCGCTCGTGGCGCCGGTCAGCTTTCTGGCGTTGCGCTCGCCGCCGCGTCCTGAACGGCCTGACGTTGCGATTCGCGTTCCAGTTGGAACTCCTCGCGGAGTTCCTGCAAACGGAGCGTCTGACCAGGCGTGAGCAGCGTTTCGAGGGAACGATCGCGCTCACTCTCGAGCTGCGCGATCTGCATTTTGAGCTCGGTGATCTTCTCTTCGTACGAATCCCGGATCGAGTACAGTTTCTCTCGTTGGGACTGACTGAGGCCCAGTCTGCCATAGTGGCTCGGCAACGGACTGCGGACCGTTTTGCGGGCGGCTGACTGCCCGCCGGCCTCCTCGTTCTGGGCGGTCAATTTGTGCGGCGCTGCCGCCGCCATGCCGATCAATACGACGAGTCCCGTCAACGCTGTGAGTCTCATGAAGCTCTCCCTGGAGAAGGACACCGAGTTCAACAGCAGCCGCGCAGCGGCCCAATGATCAGTCAGGATACTTCTGTTCAGATGAACTGTCCACCGCCCCGGAGTGGGAAAATTGAACGTTATGAACATCTCGCACGACGGAATACGGCGGCCGCGACGAGAGAGAACAGAGGTTTGGACGTCGAATTGGCGAACCAAATATAGAAGTCCGCGAACGGAAATCACGAACGTCAATTCGATTCATTGCACACCGATCGGGTACCGCAGCCCCGTCGAGGTATCAAACCGCTCTGGGCTGGATCGCCTCCCTGTGATAGATTCCGACGCCGCGGAACCTCTCGAGGACGAGACGCCGTGATCGGCTGGCTGCTCAATGCTGTCTATGTCTGTCTAATCGTCGCCGTCTCGCCCTTGTTGGCGTGGCGTGCGATGCGTCATCGAAAGTACCGTCGCGGGTGGCGAGCCAAGCTGTGGGGCCGCCTGCCGCGCAGTCAACCGGGCGAGCGTGTCATATGGTTGCACGCTGTCAGCGTCGGCGAGGTGCTGCAGCTCAAGACCATCATCCCGCGGCTGCTGTTGCTGCGTCCGGAGTGCGTGATTCAAATCACCACCACAACGTCCACCGGGTACGATGTCGCGCGCAGAACATTTCCAGAGTGCCGCGTGTCCTATTTCCCGTTGGACTTCACCTGGGCCGTGCGGCGTGCGATGTTCCGCGTCCGGCCGGCGTTGATCGTGTTGGTGGAACTGGAGCTCTGGCCCAATTTTGTCCGGGAAGCACATGCCCACGGTGTACCACTGGCCCTCATCAATGGGCGAATCAGCCAACGCAGCTATCGAGGATATCGACGGATCCGATGGCTGATCCGGCCCATGCTGCTCTGCTTCGCGCGCATCGCCGTCCAGACCGAGGAATATGCGGCACGCCTGCTCGATCTCGGGGCGCCACCCGCAAAGTTGATTGTGACTGGATCGGTCAAATTTGACGGCGTGAAGACGGACCGCGAAAACACGCATACGGCCGAGTTGCGGAAAGCATTCGGCATCTCCATCGCGCAGCGAGTGTTCATCGCCGGCAGCACGCACGCGCCGGAAGAACGCATTGCCCTGGCAGCGTACCGCACGTTGTCAGAGGAGTTTGATGATCTGCGGCTCGTGCTGGTGCCGCGTCATGCAGAGCGATTTGAAGAAGTAGCCGCCCTGGCCGCGGCCGAAGGCTTTGGCATCGTCCGTCGCTCGGAAGTTCAGGCGGCGTCACGGCAGTGGATCACGCCGGGCGATCGGCCGGTCTGTCTGCTGGACACCCTGGGCGAACTTTCCGCGT
>JAHBXU010000194.1 GCA_019636315.1 Planctomycetaceae bacterium
TTCTTCCAGGGGACAGAACACGAGCGTTGAATCAAACTCGCTCATGCCGCTTTTGAAAACGTCCACCACGGTGCCGGCGAACCGCGTCGGTTCCGGGATGCCTGTGCGAATCGTGCTCAGGATCACGTCGTCTCCCGGCCGCACCAGCATCACGAGATCCGTTTTCCCGGTCTGTTCGTCCTTGTGCGGGTAGCCAATCAACCCCACGCCGACAAACAGCCGTGCGGGGCAGGGGGCGTTCAAGTCGGCCGCACCTTCCGCAGGGGCCGAGCCGAACAATTCGTGAGGAGCCGCTTGTCCGGCAGGAGTATCCAGCAGGATGGGAGAATCGACGTCCACCGTCTTGAGCGGCCCTTCTTCGGTCTCCACCGCAGGCCAGTTTCCATCGAGATTCGGGCTGCTGTCCAACTCCGGGTCAGATTCCGCGCCAGCCTGGGCGAAGAACGGACTTTCCTGGTGCACTTCGTCAATGAGCCGCCGCTGCATCCATTGGTCGGCTCGATGTTGCTGTCCGGCCGCGCTCAAGCTCCAATCGAGCGGTGCGTCCGCCGGCCAGACGGGGTCCGCAATGATGTTGCCGTCCTCGTCCCGCTGCGGCTGCCGCCCCATCAGGAACTCTCGCAGAGGGCTGACGGCATGTTGCCGCTCGGGGTCGATGCCGATGATCGTCACAGGGCGGGGGATGTACTTGCCGAAGAGCTTGAACGACAGCATGCCGTAGATCTCGACTGCTGGCGCGATCGCCTCGACGTGCTCGCCCACTTCCTCCATCACGTATCGCTCAAGCCGTTCGGGATCACTCGTCCCGTCGGTGCTGCTGCACTCGATGACCACATCGGACAGGAGCGCGTGCAACCGGTCCCGCATCTGGTAGCGAAACCCGGCCATCACACTGTTGACGACAATCAGCGTCGCCACGCCCAGCATCACGCTGATGATGCTCGCCAGGGCAATAAACCGCGTCCGCAAATAGCGACTGGAGAGAAGCAGCTTGTACATAAGGGCATCCTTGCCGCCGCGGTCGGAGAAGGGGAGTCGCAAATGATGGAGTGGTCAAAGGCCGGGTCATCCCGCCAATGCCCACCGGCAGCGCCCCCTGGAGTTCGGGACACCGGGCCGGATTGTACGATCTCCGTCGAAACAGACCAATCCGACTTTTGGAGAAAGAGAGAACCCGTGTTTTCTGGGACTCCTGGGGGCATCAGGAAGGATTGATGCCCGTCAGCCGTTCGTTTGGCGGCTCCAGAGATTGCGATCCGGCGAGTCCACTTCCCGATGGACAGGGCGAGGTGGCAAGCTTTCACGCCGTCGGGCCAATGAGCCTGTTCAGCGATGAATGCATGGCGACCTCGCTGGGGCCGTGACGCTCGACCGACCTTGCCTTTCTGGCAACCAACGCGTCATCAACTGCCCCGGTGATCCAGCCGCTACTGGTCCGCTCGCGGGGCGGACTCCGGGCGCAGCAGCGGGAAGAAGATGACGTCGCGGATGGTGCGGCTGTTGGTCAGCAGCATCACCAGGCGGTCGATGCCGATGCCCAGACCGCCGGCGGGAGGCATGCCGACTTTGAGGGCCTGAATGAAGTCCCGATCCATCCTGGCCATCGAGTCTTCTTCCGACTGCCCCTCCAATTGCGTGCGGAACAGTTCCTCCTGCAGTCGCGGGTCGTTGAGCTCCGTATAGGCGTTCGCCAGCTCCATTCCCTGCACATACAGTTCGAACCGCTCAGCAATCGCCGGGTTCCCCTGCTTGCGCTTGGTGAGAGGGCAGATCGACGCCGGGTAATCGATGCAGAACAGCGGCCCTGTCAGGTGATGCTCAACGCACGCCTCGAAGACCTCCTGTACGATCACATCCGGATGGGCGCGTCCGGCGTCCATTGCCGCGATGAACTCCGGTTTAATGCTCCCATGCGCCGCCTGCTCGTGCGCCTTGCGCTTGACGGCGTCGATATCCGTTATCTCGCAACCGGCGTGTTCGGCGAAAAGGTCTGCGTATGTCCGTCGCGGCCAGGGGGGGGTGAGGTCGACTTCGGCATTCCCCCAGGGGAGGACGAGTCGTGTGTCGTTTGACGCGTCGTTCGGCGTTGACTCGCGGCGAATCGTGGAGCGAACGGCGTCGCAGACGATGCGCTCCGTCAGGTCCATCATCGTTTCATAGTTGCCGTAGGCCTGGTAGACCTCGAGCATCGTAAATTCGGGATTGTGCGTGGCGTCGATGCCTTCGTTGCGGAACACGCGGCTCAGTTCGTACACCCGCTCGATGCCGCCGACCATCAGCCGCTTGAGGTGCAGTTCCAGCGCGATCCTCAAATACAAGTCCATATCGAGCGCATTGTGATGCGTCGTGAACGGCCGCGCGGCTGCTCCGCCGGCAATCGCGTGCAGCACGGGCGTCTCGACCTCGACGAACCCTTGAGCACGCAATGTTCCACGCACCGAATCGACGATTTTCGATCGCAGCAACAGCTTGTCGCGCACGCCGTCGGTATAGATCAGATCCAGTTCCCGATGCCGCAACAGCGTCTCGATATCCGTGACGCCGTGGTGCTTCTCCGGCGGCTGCGTCAGGGACTTACACAGGACGGTCAGCTCGGTGACCATCACGGAGACTTCGCCGCTGTCGGTTCGCCGCAAATGACCATCGACGCCAATGAGATCACCCAGGTCGAGCGCCCCCATCAACTCCCATTGCTCCTCGGACAGGTCGCCGCGCGAGAAGAGCAGTTGGATCTTCCCAGTGGCGTCTTCGATGTCGAGGAATCGAAGTTTGCCGGCCTTTCGTCGCAGCATGATGCGGCCGGCGATACGCACCGCATCGCCGCTCACGCCGCTTTCGTCCGGGCAGCGCGGGCGCACCTCAGAGATCGCCGCATGGCCGTCGAACCGCTGACCGAACGGATCGCGGCCGAGGTCGACAATGGTTTGCAGCTTCTGCAGTCGGGCCGCTTCAAAACGGTCGGGTTTCGCTGTGTGGGTCATTCGTCCGATCAGTCATCGGAATTGTCCGGGCGCGCAGGGCGCCGCCGAACACGGGAGCAGGAGCGGGGCATAATCCCCAACGGCGGCCTGAAGGTCAACGCCAACGGGTTCTTGTTGAAACGATCGCTGCCTGTCGATGGAATAGGTTCGTGGAGGACGTCGGAATCGGGGCGGCAACCGTTGCCGGCACGGGTGGCTCTCGGGAGAATATCAGACGCGTCTTCCAGGAGCTGCGGCTGCGAATCTTCGAGAATCGTCCGCACCAAGGGACCCGAAATCTCGTAATAAGTTCGGAAAGCTGGGAATTCTTGCCGTTCGTAACGGATCAGCAAGTGTGAGGAACTCATGACGGATGGGGAGCGCACCCGCATCGTCGAGGAGTTGGTCGAACAACACTCGCTGTCTTTGTATCGCTTCGCCTATCGGCTGAGCGGGACGGCTGCTGATGCGGAAGATCTTGTCCAACAAGCGTTTCTGGCAGCGCAGCGAAAACTGGATCAGGTTCGCGACCCGGAAAAAACGCGATCCTGGTTGTTTACAATTGTGCGAAATACTTACCTGAAGTCTCGACGCAGTCTGGAGTTCAAGCAGTTCGACGCGTTCGACGGCATGGCCGATCCCGCGATCGAAGACGAAGGCCCGATTGACCAGGAAGAACTACAGGCGGCACTCGATGAGATGCCTGAGGACTTCCGCATTCCATTGATTCTGTTTTACCTCCAGCAGATGAGTTACAGGGAGATTGCTACCCAATTGAGTGTGCCGGAGGGGACGGTGATGAGCCGCCTCTCACGGGCCAAGGCCTATCTTCGGAGACGACTGATCTCGCGTCTGGGAGACGCGGCCCCGGCCGGACTCGCAGCGGATGCTTCGAGTTAGCACGGGCAAATCGCACGAAGGGACTCGATAAGACTCCTGATATGACGGACGACCGCCGCAAACCGACCTTGCGAGAACTGCTCGACGCCATCCGTCCCGACACGGACGATCTGGCCGATGCGGCTTTTCGCGATGCGCAGCATGCGGTGGAAACATCCCCCGCGTGGCGGCTTGTGTGGGAGAACCAGCGCGATTGTGACCGGCGTATCACAGCCGCCATGCAGGATGTGGAATTCTCCGAAGACGCCCGCCGGAGACTCCTCACGACGCTCGCCGCCGACAACCCACCTTCTGAATCACTCGATACGTCCACGGCCCCAGTCGAAGAAGCCGTGTCCCCGGCAATTGGAGCGAAGTCCGGCGATCGTGCACGCGGGATGAACCGCCGCCGTTGGATGTTTGCGATCACCACCGCGGCTGGGATCGCGGCCGCAGTCGGTCTGGGCCTGTTCTTCTGGAATCGCGGCCCCAATGTTCTGACGCTGGACGAGATTCGTAGTCAGATTCCGCTCACGGCCGATCAGCAAATCGATCTGACGCCGCTTGCCGCTTTTGACGAGTCGTTCGCCCTTGCATTGCCGGCGGGGCGCTGGGAGCGCGTCACATTCGAGCAGCCGCTTGGCATCGATTGGTCTCATGACGGCCGACATGATGCGGCGCTCCTCCCCTTTGTGACGGTCGGTCGCCCGACCATCCGGGGTTATTTGATCATCGTCCCGGCGGCGGCTGTTTCCGACGCAGTCGTCTCGACCATGCTCTCGACGGCCAGCGTCAACTACTTCCCCACCGAGAACACTGCCTGGACCAATACGGCGGGGGACACCGTCTACCTGTGTCTCGTCCCCCCGGGGCAGCTGCCGGCACTGCAGCGCGTGCTGTATCCACAGTCGGCATGACTTCGGGCTGCGTCAAAGGCAGTTGAGCACGCCGCGGCGCACTCAAACCCGACGGCCGCATTGGCTTGAAGGCCATCGAAGCGAGCGTCGTCACGGCGGATTGCGGAGTCTCTGAGGGGCGCCATGCTCTTGCGCCGAAAGGACGGTGAGCATACCGGAAACCCGCTTGGAAACCCCTCAATGCACGCAAGCGTTCTCACCATTAACGGGCGACGTGAGTTACTCGTGCCGATGGGGGAGCAGGTGGAGAGCTGCGATCTGTCCCTCGCCTTCCGCACCTCCGAGCGCCTCGGAGACATAGGCGAAGAACAGGTACTTCTTGCCGTCCTGATCGACGAACAGATTTGTGCTCCCCAGTGAGACGGGGTCTGCGTGGTCGATCGGATCAAAATTGGGATTCGCCGCCTTGACCTGTTCGCGGATCTCTTCCGGCGTGACGAGCACTTCGAAGTCGGGAAGCCCGTTCGCGTCGCAGGCGACGTCCCAGCGGCGGCTGTCGCTGTCGCTGATGTCATAGACCAGGCGATACAGGCTGTTAAAGCGGTCGTCCGGATCCATCTTGACGTAGAAGACGATCTCCAGGTGATCGTTCGGCAGAACGCAAACGCTCAAATGGTTGAGCCGCTCCTCATGCGACAGAATCCGGACGCCCGGGCACGGGTTGTTCGGATGGTCGGCGAAGTCGGCGGAGGCCAGGAAGGCGGCAGCGGGGGAGAAGAACCGAGGTTGCAGTCGGTGCGCATCGGTGCGCCAGCGAGGCGTCGGTTCGCTGATCTCGTTCCAGGCGACCGCGAATGGGTTGTCCGGATGGGGTCGCCAGGGATCACTCGGATCGGCCGGAGTCGAAAGGATGGCCCGTTTGGCCAGTGTGTACCAGCGACCACGATGCTGGAACGCCTGCTGGTACGACGGGCCGATGCAAAGGTCGCGCGTCACGCCCTCCACGGTAACCGTTTGCGGACCAAAGCCCGCATAGCCGATGCCGGTGCTCGGCGCCTGGAAGTTCAACCCGTCCGGACTGAAGGCGACGAAGTTCGCATGGTGCATGGGAACCTTGCGACCCGAGGCGGTCGTCGTCTCCGGCTGGTTCATGCCGTGGTAAAACATGATGAACTGACGCGCCGTATGATCGACGTGGACGTCCGATGAGGCGACGTGGTTGTAATCCGCCCGCTCGGGGTCGGCCTCCATGTCGAGGACGCCGCGCGTGGGATTGTTCGTGAACCGCGAACCGAGATCGAAATCGTGCCACGGTCCGTCAATGGTCCGCGCCCACTTCATGCGGATCGCCTTGCCGTGGTGCAGGCTGTAGTACAGATAGTAACGCGCGTCGAGATGCGCCCGGTCTTCCGGCGCCACCCATTCGGGGACGCGCACCACGGAGGGGAAGCCCGTTTTGCGACCGTCGCGTGCGATCACGGCGCCTCCCCGTACGAGCGCGAAATCATAGGTTCGCTCACCGGCAGGCGCCTGCGGGCACAGCCAGGAAAGTCCGACACACACCAGAGCGGCCGTTCGTAGCGTGACGTCAAAGTTCATGGGAGAATGCATGAAAGGGTGGGGCCTATCGTGGAGTCAGTTCACGGTTGTCTGTTGACCAACTCGAAGTTGATTTCGTTCTTCCCAGACTTCACTTCTTTGGTCAGCTTGGCGCGCCCCCGGTAGGCGGAGGGAATCAGCTCCGGCCGGGGACCGCCCGGTTCGTCCTCGCTCAATCCGGTGGACAGGTAGACTTCGTGTGTGCCGACCGGACACCCCAACTCCACATCCACGTAGCTCAACTCATAGTGTCCGTCCTCGTTCGTCGACGCCGTTGACTGGCGTCCGCCCTCGGTCGGACGAAAAACGACCGCAACGTCGGGCAAAGGCTCGCCGTCGAGCGTGACAAAGCCACATACGCGGCCCATGGGCGGACGGTCGGGCCGGTCGCAGCCGGAAAGCATCGCGGCCACGATCCCGCATGCCACTACCTGGCAAACTCTCATGATCATAGAACTCTCTTCACACCACAGGAGAAACGTCATGAAGAAACTCGTGGGCGACAGCGCCAAGGACGGCGCGTTGCAAGTTGAACGTCCCTGACGAGGCACGCGGCAATCGGCAATCGGGCGGCAGAGGGCCAGGAGCCTCGCCCCCCAGCCGCCCGGTCCCCTCACAGGGAGAATCAATCCGCGGGATCAGAATTCACCGACGACCTGTCCGTCCTTGGTGGCGATCAGGTATTCAAACAGGCTGTCGACCGTGTCGCGTTCGCGAGCGTAGGCGCCGCTGCAGTCGGGACCGTTCTCCGGGTTGTCGGAGCAGACGCTGTGGAAATGGTCGATGTTCTCCGAGATGAACCGGACGGACCCGTCGGCGAGTCCACAGTGCACGCCGCCCGTGTGCCAACTCGACAGCGTGTTTTCCGAGCGA
>JAHBXU010000195.1 GCA_019636315.1 Planctomycetaceae bacterium
TCTGCACATCCCTTTGGCGGACCTTCCTCAGAACGGCAGGTCGCCGCGCAGCCGCCTGCAGAATTCCATCGTCAGGAAGTGGCTGCGTATTCCGCGGAGGACATGAGCACGTTGCCGCATCCGCTGCGGGCGGATTCCTCATGGCCCCCTGCTCCACACGAACTGGCTCCGGCAACCCCGACGGCTCCTCAAATGGCGGACGGCCGCTTGCCGGTCATTAGTCGCGGTCCAGCAATTCAACAGACGTCGGCCAGCACGCCGACTCCTAGGACGAGTCCGAACGGGCAGTCCTTCACCATCACACCGGAGAACGTCGAGTACGCTCATCACCAGCAACAATCGGGGGCGGTTGCTCCGATCGATCTGTTGCAAGGAGCGTCGGCCAATCCATCGACTCCTGCGGGCATCAGCCCTCAATCGATGATGGCCTCCAAAACCCCGTCGCCCGATCCCTACCAGGAAGCGCGACGGCAGGCCGCCCGCATGGGGTTGGGCGTCGGTTCAGGTCAAATGTTTGCCACGCTCCAACAGACGCCGCGCGCGGCACCGGGCACCGACTCGCGATGGAACGGCGCCGAGTATCCGGCCCCGGCTCGATCGCTCCCCACCGAAATGCAGCCGGCCAATCTCCAACCGGCCTTCTCGGCGCCGCACGCCACGGAACTGTCGCCGGTAACAGGTTTCCAGGGACAGCCGCTTCCCCCCGTGCCCGTTCCGGTGAATCAGCCCGCACAGTACGGTGCAGCGTCCCTGCATGGAACGCAATCGTCGCCGCCTCCCGCATTCGCGAATCCGAATTCGCCGTCGCCGCAGCAGCGCTATGAAGACGTGCGTCAGCAGCAGAACCGGGAACTCACCGGATTGATCAACGAGACGTACGGTCAGCCGCCGCAGTCTCCGCCCTACAACGCGGCCGCTCCGCAGTCGCAATGGGTGAATGGCCCGAGCGGGAAACCCTCAACGACCGTCGATTTCTGGGATGACATCCCGATGCCAACGGTGCAACCGGACACGTCAGCGGTCCCGCAACGATCGAACAGCGCCGCCCATTCGATTGATGTCTCCGGATCCCCGCCGCCGCGAGCTTCAAATCTCTCAACCGTCGTCATTCCGGAGCCTTATCGTGGTTCCGGTTCGGGGAACATGGCGCCGGCTCCCACCTCCGGATTTTCTTCGCCCCCACAATACTCCGGATCCGGCCAGTATTCCGGCGACTCCAGCACGTCGTTCGGCGGTCCGCTGATTGTTCCCAAGTCTCGTTGACGGATCAGGTCGGCGGACTCGCAGCGGGATCCCCTGCGTTGCAACGGCTCCAAAAGTTACTCCGTGGGCACAACGATCACTTGCGCCCAGGAGGGGCTTCTGCCCACGCCGACCGTCTGCAGGGGCGTCAATCCGCCGTCATTGCCGATTCGATAGGCTGTCAATTGGCCTGACCCCTGTCCTGCGACGTACATCCAATTTCCTGATGGATGGATGTTGAAGGATCTGGGCGTCTTCTCCGTGGGCGTCGTCGGCGGATCGGCCGCCTGAACCTGCCCGGTTTCCGCATCCACTCGAAATCCAGCGATGCTGTCGTGTCCCCTGTTGGAGACGTAGGCAAACCGTCCGTCGGGAGTCACACCAATATCCGCTGTCGAATTGGTCTCGGCGAAATCGGCGGGAATGGTGCTCGCAATCTCGGGAACGCTTTTTCGCCCCCCCACGTCGCGCGTGACGAACGACAGAGTCCCCTGCTGCGGGTCGAAGTGGAAAGCCCCGATTTCACTGCCGCGCTCCATGCTGACATAGGCGAAGTCCGCCGTCGGATGAAACCAGAGGTGCCGCGGCTCATGATCCGCATCCGGCCGCGCGGTGCTCACGTGTCCCGCGGCATTGGGGGTGAGCTGACCGCTGTTCGCATCAAACGAAAACTGGAAGATGGCCTCCGCTCCCGTGTGGGGTACGAACACAAAGCGATTCGACCGGTCGACAACAATGCAGTGCGCCTTTTCGGCCGTGTCGACCGTCTGAATCCGTTCTCCAACGGAACCGTCGCTTTCCAGTTGGTTCACGCTGACGCGGCCGTCGGCATAGTAGGCCGCCAGCAAAAAGCGCCCGGCACGGTCGGTCGTGATGAACGTGGCGCTGCCGCCGAGGTCAATCTCGTTCAGCGGGGCGAGGTCGCCCGTTGGCGCTTCGATCCGAAAAGCGGCCACACGATTCGACGACCGAAGCGAGACATACAATGTTCGGCCATCGGGCGAAACCGCCATCGGCGCCGGTCCGCCCGGGACCGAGTATTCTCCCGCTGGCGTCAACCGGCCGGTCGCTTCGTCGATCGCGAACCGCACGACTTTGTCATCTTGCGAGGCCGAGACAAGCAGCATCGAATCGGCACAAACTGACGTTGACCAGCAGAGTGACGCAAAGATTATTGATGTTGAGCGGAGCGTCATCATGAACTCTTCGTTGGAGAAGTGAAATCGACCAACAATTGCAGCGAATCCTTTACGTCCGGCAGTATTCAGCGCGTCGCCTGCCAACGTGCTCAAAGAGCCGCTCTTCAAGATTCTGAAGATGTCTCTGCTTGTAGCGAATAGCGGATACGCAACTCCTCCGGAACATCATCGGGTGTTCCGGAGAGGTTGGTAGATGTGAGAAAGTCACAGCAAAACTGCTGTATTGCAGCGCCGCTCATCCGATAAACAACACCCGACCAACAGCCGACAAGCCAGGTGTTGTCGCACGCGGCGACCCAAAAACTGATGCCGTGATAACCACCTTTCGACCGGCGATGGCTCGCACAGACAACTCGTTCTTTCCAGGGAGACCGTGGCGCCGGTTCATTTTCGATGAACGCATAGAACCCCGCCTGTTCAATTTGCTGTTCCAACTTTGTCAGTTGGTCAGTCATTCCGGAGGAGATCCAAGGGATCTACGGACATTGAGGAAGGACAAGCATCGGAAAGGCCGGACGACGATAGGTTATCGAGCAGCCACAGGAATTCCAAAATCTCCCCGCAAGTCGCGCCAGACGCTGTGGATGTGGTTGGCCGGGTTGCCCGCGACGTCCGGTTGTGTGTTGACGAACTCGATGAGAAACGTCGGGCCTTGAACGCGGTAGTAATGGCCGATGCCGGGCTTTGTGGGGCCGGCCCAGGCGAAGTGCACGTTGTCGAATCCCGCCTCGTCGATCGCCGCCATTCTCTGTTCGGCAATCTCCGTCGGAACGGCACGCACGTACTCACCGATCAACTCTCGCAAGAGTGCCTGTTGAACGGACGTCAGACGTGCCGCGGTGATGCCTGCAGCAGGTTCCACCGGCGGATGGGCCTCGCCCGCGGCTCGAATCTCCGAGGGAGCCTTCTCGTCAATCACCGCCGATTGATG
Source organism: Planctomycetaceae bacterium (assembly GCA_019636315.1). Classification (GTDB taxonomy): domain Bacteria; phylum Planctomycetota; class Planctomycetia; order Planctomycetales; family Planctomycetaceae; genus JAHBXU01. The sequence continues at coordinate 3,373 of JAHBXU010000195.1, forward strand.
TTGAGTGTCGTCCAATCCATTCACCAGCTCGAATGCCAGCAGTTCTTCCTTGGCCAGGATGCGTGTTCCCAGGGGGAATCCGGACTTGTTCTCGGTCTTCACTTCGGCCGGATTGGCTGCGAACAACTGCGGCGTCGAGGCGATGACCTTGCCATCCTGAACAACAAAGTTGAGCGACAGGTGATGCCCCTCGACGCTCAGTCCCCAACGGCCGTCCAACTCGGCCCCGAAGATGGTGAAGTAGTACCGTTCCGGGTCGCGCAGGAATCGGCCGTTCTTTTCGATCTCCGCCAGCAGCCTTTCCATCGACATGATCTTCTTCGCCTTGTCGTAGCCGGTCTCCGACAGCGCCGTCCGCAGCAACGTGAGAGCCGCCGCGCGTTGCTCGGGCGTCATCTGCTTGATCTGCAGCCCCTTGCGATGCTCCTTGGGGATGAAGTGCCAATCCACGCGCTGCGCCGCGTCATCGTCGAACGACAAGAGCGCCGTTTTCTTCTGTTCGTCATTCAGCAGCACGATCCAGGCAGCCGCAGCATCGGACATGCTTTCGCCGGTCGACCCCGTGCGGTAGACCGCCCAGGCGGCGACCGGAGTCAGAGCGATCAACACGAACAGCAGCAGCTTGCGGGCATGACGAGGCATCGCGGCGTCCTCAGTGAAGTACAGAGCGGATTCCAGATTCCGATCGTACTCGCATCCACCGCCGATGAACAGCAACGCGGCGAATGCTCAGCGCGCGACGGGCGCAAATGCATCCGGATCGACGTTCGGCGGAAAGACCAGACCGCTCGCTGCACGAGGAGGCGATTCCCTGGGCGTCTCGTCAACCAGTCGGCGCGGTGCGGGAAACGCCGGGTCCTCGGACGGATTGGGGAGGGGCACGGCCTCACCGAGCGTTGTTTCGAGAAATGGCGACGCTCCTTCTCCAGCGGCGGCCGTTCGCGTCGACTCGGCCGTGCCGAGATCCGCCTCGTCTGCCTGCTGCATCAATACGGCCGGATCACGCGGCTCGATCAGCCCGGCATCGACGAGCATGGCGTAGGTCAGCACCGACAGAATCGAATACGTCACCACGTTGGGAACAAACGGCTTACCGAACAGCTTCATCGCGCTGCCGGCCGACTTCTTGAGCTTGATCCGCACTCCCGCCCACTGCACGCTGTACATCTCGTCGAGCATGAGATGCGAGAAGAACCCGACCGCCGTGCCGCACGCCATCAGCAGCTTGACGGTCGTCAACTGGCTCGGATACGCGAGATACGCGATTTCCGCAGCGATCACCATCGCCGGGAAACTGTGAAACATGCCGCGATGAACGGAGAGCGAGCCCACGAGCCACGCTCCGCCATAGCGAATCGCCAGATACATCATGACGATCAGCAGGATGACGGTTTCCTGATCGCCCGGGAGTCCGAACCAGCCGATCACGCGACCGACCAGAGCCAACGGGGCGATAGCCGCCACCAGGCCGAACATTTCACGGACGGGACGCCCCGTCTCCGAGTCCAGATCCGGAAGCATGCCCCCGAGGGCAGTGAACCAGCCTGCCAATGCCCCTTGCGCGGGAGTAAAACCGAGCGCCAACGTCGCACCGAGACCATACCCGGCGCCCAGGATGGTGCTGACCGTGATGTGCTCGCGATAAGCTGCCATCGCTCCGTCCAAGGGCTGACACGCGCCAGGAATCCGTCCCTGACTCGCGGGAGCTTATCAGGAGACGGAGACCTGCGGCAACGCCTGTTTCTCTCACCCGATCCGACGTGACAGAGAGCGGGGAGAGATGCTGCCCAAGTCCCCTGGCGAAGTCTCGCGGGAGAATTGCCCTGAGCGAGTCCTGAGGAGACGCACGCTCCACTTCCCACTTCGGGACAAACCCGCAAGGCACACGTGCGACCCGTCTTCATTTCTGGATCATGCCGACGGTTCGACCGTCCGGCTGCCCGGGCTGTCGGACGAAACGCGCGTTTCCGCCCGGCAGGAAACCCGTGAGAAACCGGCTCGCTGCGCTTGCGAGTCGGCAGGCATCCTGTGAAGATCATGCACACTTTGTAATTGGCCGCATCGAGAGAATCCCCGCCGAAGAGAACGCCCGATGTCATCTGTTTCCGTCCGCCTGTCCGTGATGATGTTCCTGCAGTTCTTCGCCTGGGGGGCGTGGTACGTCACGGCGCCGCGATTTCTGGGGACTATCGGGTTTGGCCCCGGAGATTTTGGCTGGACGTATTCGGTCGGCCCCATCGCCGGTTTGATCTCGCCGTTTTTCGTGGGAATGATTGCCGACCGGTTCTTCGCCACCGAACGCGTGCTCGGAGTGCTTCACGTTGTAGGCGGTGGGATCATGTTGGCGGCAATCACTCAGATGCAATCCACGGGCGCATCACCAGTGACGATCAATGCGTTCTTCTTCGCCCACATGCTGTGCTACTTCCCGACGCTCGCGCTGAGCAACTCGCTCGCGCTCCACACGATGAAGGATCCGGAGAAGGAGTTCCCGCTGATTCGCGTGTTCGGCACGATCGGCTGGATCGTCGCTGGACTCTGGCTGGGCTGGCAGCAATGGGGTTCGACCGTCAACCAGTTCTATCTGGCCGGAGGCGCGGCGATTATTCTCGGACTGTATTGCTTCACGTTGCCGCACACGCCGCCGCCGTCCAAAGGACAGGTCGTCAGTGCGAGGCAGTTGATGGGGTTGGATGCGTTCGCCCTGTTCAAGAACCGCTCGTTTCTCGTGTTCATGATCAGCTCCTTCCTGATCTGCATTCCGCTGGCGTTCTACTATCAGTTGGCGGAGCGGGCCATCTTTCAGGCCGGCGTGCAGGACACGCCCACCAAGATGGCCTATGGGCAGATGTCCGAAATCATCTTCATGGTGCTGATGCCGTTCTTCTTCAAGCGGCTGGGCGTGAAATGGATGCTGCTGGTCGGGATGGCGGCTTGGGTGCTTCGCTACGGGCTGTTCGCGGTCGCCTCGCCGGCATCGGCCAATCTGCATTGGATGCTCATTCTGGGCATTCTGCTGCACGGCATCTGCTACGACTTCTTCTTCGTGACCGGCCAGATCTACACAGACAAAGTTGCTCCAACGGCGATCCGCTCGCAGGCGCAAGGGATGCTCGTTCTGTTTACTCTGGGATTCGGCATGTTGATCGGGGCGCAGGTCGCCGGCACAGTCGAAGCCAGAAACACCCCGCCGATCGCCGGCGAGTTGCAGGCTGAGATGAAACCGCTTCAGGAACAACTGGCCCAGTTGGAAAGCATCCCCGGCGGTGCGGACGCCGATCCGGAGATGAAGTCGCAGATCGAAGAGATCCGCGCCTCCATCGACGCCAAGAACCTGGCCATGCTGCAGGCCAAGGACTGGAGAGCCATCTGGCTGTTCCCCTGTCTCGCCGCCGCGGCCGTGATGGTGCTGTTCGGACTCGTCTTCCGCGAGAAGAATCGCTCCGAGACGACAACGGAAGAACCTCGCTGACATGTGAGAACGCACACCACGCCCTGGCAAGGTTCAATTTCGGCCGTGATGTCTCGCTCCAGCTTGCACCTGCAGGACAGGCTGGGGCCGCTCGCCGCTGCATAGCACGACGAGCAAGTTCGCAACGAGTGCATCGCGTTCCGATTCCTTCACCTCCAGACCCGCCTGGTTCAGGCGGGTCACGGCATCCTGCACGATGTCGACCGCTCCCTCGACGATTGTTTTGCGGGCGTCGATCAGGGCCATCGCCTGTTGCCGCA
>JAHBXU010000196.1 GCA_019636315.1 Planctomycetaceae bacterium
CCGCCCAGGCCATCACGAATTCCGACCAGAATCGGCGTTCCCAGCGCACCAAAGGAGACCGGCGTGCTTTGAATGATCATCCCGGCGATCACGGCCGCCAAAGCCGGAAATCCCAGTCCCACGAGCAGCGGCACAGCGACCGCCGCCGGAGTTCCGAATCCTGCGGCTCCCTCAATAAACGAGCCGAACAACCAGGCAATGATGATCACCTGAACGCGGCGGTCGGGCGAAATCTCTGTAAATCCTCGGCGAATCACCCCCAGAGCACCGCTCTCGCGAAGCGTGTTCAGCAGCAGGATCGCCCCAAAAACAATGTACAGGAGTCGAGCTGCGACAATCAGCCCCTGCAGCGAGGCTGCCGCAACCTGGGTTGTCGAGATTCCCCAAACCAACACGGCCAGCCCGGCGGCCGTCAGGTACGACAGCGGCATCGCGCGGCTGGCCGGCCATCGTAATCCAACGAGCAGCACCGCGACCACGACGATCGGCAGCGTCGCCAATAAACCAAGCAATGTGGGGGGCATAGGGGGATATATTAACGTCCCGACGCACCATGTTCACGTCCGAACGACCCCGTTATGTGCGGCGTCTGCCCATCCAAAATACAGCAAGGGATTGAAACTCCTGCATTCCAGTTCCCATTGCGCCTGAGCAGATCATTCACTGACAATGGCTGCAGTGCCGACGACTGGTTGGCACCACGCCTGCTTGAAGTCATCCGGTTCTGAGGGATCCGGATGTTTGGCGTCGGAGGTGATTCGGGCGCGAACATAGAGTTCATCCCCGCGGAACGTGTATGTCGCTCGGGTATCGCGGACGGTGGCGAAAACCTGCCCGATGTCGCTGGAGTAGTGACCGGTCGTATGCACAGGCTCGCCTTTGTCGTCGACTGGCGGCGTGCTGGCGCGGTCGAAGTCCTTTTTGGTACCGATGAACTCGATCGTGTAGGATTCGCCGGGGACCGGATCAACTTCCACCGCCAGCCCGCGCGGCGAGGAGACGACGCTCTTCAGGTTCACGCCGCTGGAGGCGTAAAAGCGACCGGCTTCGAGGGCTTCGATGAGCGCGGCGGGCGACAGCTCGCTGGCGAGAACCTGCACCCAGCCGCGGCCGGGGGAAGCCTCTTTGGGGCCGTGATCGTGGTAGTCGTGACCGTCGTCCGTAGCGAGGCCATACATCACCGGCAGTCCCAGTTCCCCGAGGCGAAAGGCGAGCACCAGGTCCCAGATGCGTTCGGTCGACGCATGCACATGATCGCCATGATTGTGCACCGAGGGATGGCCATTATAGACCTCGAAGAACTTCTCGCCTCGAATGGGCATCAGGTCTTCGGCCCGTACGGCGTAGCCGAAGTTCGGATGGTTGAGGTGCGGAATCATGGGCCGGCCGGTCCGTTCCCTCTGGGCAATCACGGCGTCGACGTTGTTCTGAATTGTCTCCTGCACACTGTTCCCCTTCATCGGGGGAATCGCCTCTTCCACGTTGCTGGCGTTGATGTGGATGGGATACCGGTTGTACGAGTCGCTGATTTCTTCCCCCTGAATCAGCAGATATTCCTCGGGACGGTTGAACCGCTCGGCGACTTCCTGAAATGTCCGCAAACGCACTTCGAGTTCCTCGCCTTCCCCCCGCTCTTCGACCCAATCGGGAAAGCGGGCTTTGAGTTTGTCGTAAGCCCTCCGCTTGCCCTTGGTCCGATCGACAATCACCCACCGTTCGGTGTTGGGGAGCACGTTGTGGTCGGTGAACACGAGAAACTGATAGCCCGCCTGCTGATACCAGTCGGCGATGCTTTCCAGATAGTCGTCGCCGTCGCTCCAATGCGAATGCGTGTGCATGTTGCCGCGATACCAGCGAAGTCCGCCGCCGGCACGGAGTTCCTCGGCATCCGTCGAGGGCGCCAGGAGCACGGCGAGTGCGGCAATAAAGAGCGTCAGTGTGGCGATGGCGACGGAGAGCAGGCGGTGCATCGGGAATTCCTCGGGACTTCGTCAATCGGGAGGCAATAGAGCAGCCGCCATTCTACGACGAACACCCCGCAACCCGAAGCGTCAGAGCCACATCTTCTCACAAACGACATCCACGGAAGTTTGCGAGAAGATGCGTGGGATTCCTTCAGGCCGAAGTCAATGCGCCGGATGCAGGTTCAGCGCGTCCAGGATGCGTTCGCACGCATCCGAGCGGTTGAGCACATAAAAGTGCAGGCCGGGAACGCCCGCATCCATCAGTTCGCGACACTGGGCGATGGCGTAATCGACGCCGATCTCAAACTGGGCTGCGTCATCGTCCTGCACGTGTTCGAGGCGCGAGGCGAGTTCGTTGGGAAAGATCGCCTGGCACATGCCCGTAATCCGCTTGATGCGGGCATACGACGTGATCGGCATGATGCCGGGGATCAGCGGGATGCTGATGCCTGCGGCGTGATACGCGTCACGAAAACGAAGGAAATTGTCGTTGACATAGAAGAGCTGCGTGAAGACGGCGTCCGCGCCCGCATCCACTTTGCGCTTGAGAAAATCCAGATCGGACTTCGCATCGACGGCTTCAGGATGTTTCTCCGGATAGCCCGCCACTCCGATGCCCATTTCCGGAACCTGCCTGCGAATGAGGCTCACCAGTTCACTCGCATGATCCAATCCGCCGGCAACAGACTGGAACTCGTGGCTCCCCTGCGGCGGGTCGCCCCGCAGCGCCATGATGTTGCGAATGCTTCGAGAGGAAGCGAATGCAAGCCAGTCGCACAGGTCGTCAACGGTTGAGCCGACGCAGGTGAGGTGCGCGGTCGCAGGCGTGTCGAGCTCCTGCTGTATCCGCTCACAGAGTTCGACCGTCCGCGTTTGGGTCGATCCCCCGGCGCCGTAGGTGCAGGAGATGAACGCCGGATTGTAGGCGCGCAAGCGGTGCAGGTTCTCGAACAGAGAGGCGTCTCCCTGCTCCGTCCTGGGAGGGAAGATCTCGATCGAAAGACCAAAGGCGCCCGGTTGGTAGATGTGCTTCATCGAAGGTTTGACAATGGGAGCCCGAAGGCGTCCTCCTTCGGCGCGGGAATCGGCTAATCGCCAACGGTGGCGACTGTGGTTGTTAAGGGAACAGCGGCGGCCATCAGGGCATGCTCCGATTCTTGCAGCGCACTGGCTCCCGCTGCAAACAACTTCTGTGTGACTTGCCGCGCCCAGGGTGAGATCTCTCCCTGATGATTCATGCGCGCAGGAACTTCCGGCTTAACGGATGCTGTGAGCAACGTGTCCGAATTCCGCCGGCTGAATGCATTCCGACCGGATAACGACTGGACGAGAAGGTGCCTCGCCGAGGGACGAACCAGAGACCGCTGATGCACAGAGTTGTCGCGGCAATTGTGAGGAAAGATCCGTCGCAACTCAAAGCCGGCGTTGACGAGCGACGACTGCAACTCTCCGATGTCGAAGCCTTCCCCCGGTTTGTTGTGAAACTCCGCCAGGGCGTTCCAGGTCTGCACTTGTTTCGAGCTGTGAAAGACCCGCCGGCGTCCACGTGACAGCAGCGAATAGACGGGGCGCCGCAGCGCATAAAGCTGGAGGGCCAGCCATCCCCAGCGGGCCGCGCGCCCGTTGGGGTCAAAGTCGGTCAGAAACACTCCTCCCTTTCGCAGGACCGAATACGCTTCGCACATCAGCCGCTCCGGTCGGAACAGATGATGCAGGACAGACGACGCCGTGATCAGGCCAATCGAACCCTCGGCGAACGGAAGTCGCTCGGCATCCCCCATCACCGCATCAAATCCCTTGCGGCGGACGGCCCGCAGCCCCGTCAGGCTGACGTCCACACCGATGCGCGGACCATCGAGAACGTCCGTGAAGAACTCCAGCACGTTGCCGGCCCCGCAGCCGACGTCCACGTGCGGCCCGCGTCGGCCCGCCGCCGCTTCCTCGAAGGCACTGACCATGCGCGACCGCGTGACGGAGTCCGCGTGAACTCCTTCGGCGTCGTAGGCATTGGAAATCGTGTCATAGAGCTGAATATTGGCCGCCTTCACATCCTGTTCCGTCGGAGCGGCGGCATTCAGCTCCTTGTGGAGCGAACGAAACGTTCGCTCCAGTGCGTCGGACCAGAGGACCGGAATGCCGTCGTCTGTCACCGGGTAGGAACGCGTGCAGGCCCGGCAGACCAGCTTGGACTGCAGTTCCGCGGCCTCTCGCAACATGGACTGCCAGCGGCGGCCTTCCAATGTCGTGGCACGCTCCAGGGACAAACCGTCGGTGGTGCGGCACTCCGGGCAGGCGAGGTGCGGAAGTAAGGTCTTCATGCAGGGCTCAGAGGGCATCGGCAAAATCCCGAGGAAACGGCGATCGCAGCGATCCGTAGGGTGACCGCCGGGCGGGGACTGAAATGGAAGCAGGAGCGGGAGAGAGGTGATCCGAGATGTCAGATTGATGACCTGAAGCCTGGATCGTGACTCCCTTCTTCTAACGCGGGGCCACCGCCGGCGAAATTGGAGAATTCGGACGCGCAAACGCCATCAATTCCCGTTATCTGCGATGCGAATTTCCGGAAATCCCTGTGGAGCCGGAAGAACGGACGTTGTTGGAGCTCCGGCGACTGACTATGCTCTGGCGCAGAAAAATCGATCGGTTGGACAAGTCTGGCAGGATATGCCGGACGATTCCGCGATCGCTGAGCGCGAACGGACCTTCTGTCAGGGCCGAATCGAGAGATGGTCGGGCGGGACCAAAGGAAAGTCCCGGCGACATTCGGGGGGCTGACCTCGCTCCAAGGCATCGCCCCGGTTGATGGGTCTTGTCGCGTTCAACTTCCGCATTCACCACAAAAACATAGCGATTTCGAGGCACTTCGATGTCCACGACCGAACTTCTTCCCTACAAAGTCAAAGATCTGTCCCTGGCGGACTTCGGTCGCAAGGAGATCGAACTGGCCGAAGTCGAGATGCCCGGCCTGATGGCCCTGCGGGAGAAGTACGGTGCGTCCAAGCCATTGAAGGGCGCCCGCATCGCCGGCTGCCTCCATATGACGATCCAGACGGCCGTGCTCATTGAGACGCTTGTCGAACTCGGGGCCGAGGTCCGCTGGTCGAGTTGCAACATCTTCTCCACCCAGGACCATGCGGCGGCGGCGATCGCCAAGGCAGGGATCGGCGTCTACGCCTGGAAGGGGATGACCGCCGAAGAGTTCGACTGGTGCATCGAGCAGACGCTCTTCTGGCCCGACGGACAGCCGCTCAACCTCATCCTCGACGACGGCGGCGACCTGACGTTCATGGTCCACGACAAGTACCCCGAACTGCTGGACGGCATTAAGGGACTCACGGAAGAAACGACCACCGGCGTCCATCGCTTGTACCAGATGCATGCCGAGGGCAAGCTGGGGGTTCCTGCCATCAACGTCAACGACTCGGTCACCAAGAGCAAGTTCGACAACTTGTACGGGTGCCGCGAGTCGCTCGCGGACGGAATCAAGCGGGCGACCGACATCATGGTCGCCGGCAAAGTGGTGGTCATCTGCGGGTATGGAGACGTCGGCAAGGGATGCGCCGACGCGATGGACGGCCTCGGCGCCCGCGTGATCATCACGGAGATCGATCCCATCTGCGCCCTGCAGGCCGCGATGGAAGGGTATGAAGTCACCACGCTCGAAGACGTCGCCGCCGAGGGGGACATCTTCGTCACGACAACCGGCTGCCGGGACGTCATTCGCGGTGAACACCTTGACGCCATGAAGCACAACGCGATCGTGTGCAACATTGGCCATTTTGATCTCGAAATCGACGTCGCCTACCTTAACAACAACAAAGAGATCCAGAAGACGCGGATCAAGAAGGATTCCGACGTTGGCGGGCCCGTCCACAAATACACTTATCCCGACGGCAAGTCGCTGCTTGTGCTGGCCGAAGGGCGGCTCGTCAACCTGGGCTGCGCGACGGGACACCCGTCGTTCGTCATGTCCAACAGCTTCACGAATCAGACGCTGGGGCAGCTCGAACTGTGGACGCGCGGCGACTCCTACGAAATCGGCGTCCACGTCCTGCCGAAGAAACTCGACGAAGAAGTCGCCCGCCTGCACCTCGACAAACTGGGGGTGAAGCTCACAAAACTGACCAGGGAACAGGCCGCCTACATCAACGTGCCCGTCGAAGGGCCGTACAAGCCGGACTACTACCGGTATTGATCGCCGCGAGCCACCGATCTCAGGCCGTCGGTTCCGCCGTCGGTTTGCGGTCTGGATGGGTGACGTGCTTCGTATCCCCTGCTTGGCGATCGTGGCATCGGCTGGTAGCATGGATTCCGCCAAGCGCGGCATGCGGTTCCACCAGATGGTTTCCCAGCAGAGGCGCCGATGTTCGACGTGGGAGGATTTCGCGCGGCGACCTGTGGGGGAGCGAGCCGCCGCAGTTTCTTGAGACTCGCGGCGTCCGCGGCCGCCGGGCTCGGAGCCATGCATTGGCCCTGCATCGCCGGGAGCAGCGAAACCGCGCGGGCCAAATCGGTCATCCTGCTCTGGCTGTGGGGCGCTCCCAGCCATCTCGACATGTTCGACCCGAAGCCGGACGCTCCACTGGAGTATCGCGGGCCGTTCACCCCCATTGCCACACGCATGCCGGGCGTCCAGTTCACCGAACTGCTGCCGCGGATGGCCCAGTGCAGTGACAAGTTCGCGCTCGTCCGCAACATGGCGTCGACCGACACGGGGCATGTCAGTTCGGGCACGACAGGACTGACCGGCTTTCCAGAAACCGCGGAGATCCATCCGAACTTCGGATCGATCGTCGCCAAGCACACGCTTCGGACGCGCGGCGCCGCCAATCTGCCGCCGTTCTTCGCCATCGGCCCCGGCATCCCGCGCGATGCCGGTTCTGTGATGAAAGGCTACGGCGGAGGGCGGATGGGCGCCCAGTACGACCCGTTCATGGTCGATTGCCTCGACACGGGCGAAGTCAAATTGCCGGCGCTGCAGTTGCTCGACGGTCTCTCTCCCCACCGGCTGGATGACCGCCGCACGCTCCTCACCTCGCTGGACGACTCCGTTCGGGCACTCGATCGTGCCGGCTTTGGAACGTGGGACCGGACATTCCAATCGGCCTATGGCCTGCTGACTCGTCCCG
>JAHBXU010000197.1 GCA_019636315.1 Planctomycetaceae bacterium
TGCCGATTCTGGAGGTCGACTTCTCTCAGTTGCCGTCCAATCTGCCCCCCATTCTGGGATATGAGTCGAAATGGGAACCGGATTCTCCGTATTGGAATAAACTCAACTATCACAAGGCGGAGATGAGAGAAGAGGTGCGTCGGGCGCTTGTGGACTACTCGCTGAAGTTATTCGAGCGACTCGCCTGCCGCGACTATGCCCGCTTCGACTTCCGCTGCGGTCCGGAAGGTATTCCTCGACTGCTGGAGGTGAACCCAAATCCCGGCTGGGTTTGGGATGGCAAGCTGAATCTGATGGCCGGAATGGAGGATCAGACGTATCCACAGTTGCTGCGCCGCATCCTCAACGCGGCACTCGACCGATTGCAATCGTAATCGTCAGAAGACGATGACTCCTGACGCTCACGGGCCACAAACCGTGGGCGCTGGGAGACGTCATTCCGCTTTACAGACAGAAACGCAATGCCTCAGTTTATTGCCACGCGTCGTGTCGAGTTTTCTGAGACCGATATGGCGGGGATCGTGCACTTCGCCAACTTCTATCGCTGGATGGAAGAGGCGGAAGGAGAGTATCGACGGTCGCTGGGGCTCTCCATCATGGAGCCGCGCGAGGACGGTTCGTACCTTGGCTGGCCGCGGGTTTCCGCCTCCTGCTCGTTTGAACGACCGCTGACTTATCTGGACGTCGTGCAGTTGCGGCTGGATGTCGAACGGATCGGCGTCAAATCGGTCTCGTTCTACATCGAATTCTGGAAGGCGGATCAACGTGTGGCGTATGGACGAATCAAGACGGCATGCTGCATCTGCCGTCCGAATGCACCACTGGAGTCGGTCGCCATTCCCGAGTATCAGCTCGCCGTCCTGCACGAGTCCGAGGAACTGCTCAGGAACCGTGTCGAACGACGGGAAAGCGAAGAGGCATGAGCGACGCCGCCGACCTGCGCGTCTCTGGACTGACCAAGCAATTTGCCGGAGCGGCCGGGACGATCGATGTGCTCACCGGCGTCGACCTGGCCATGCGACGAGGGGATGCGGCGGTCATCACCGGTCCGTCAGGATCGGGGAAAAGCACGCTGCTGTATATCATCGGGGTTCTGGATGAGCCCACCGCGGGAGAGGTGAACGTCGCCGGCACGATTCCGTTCCGACTCGGTCCGATCGATCAGGCGAAGTTCCGCAACGAATCGGTCGGGTTTGTGTTTCAGGATCATCATCTCTTGCCGCAGTGCACGGTCCTGGAAAACGTCCTGATTCCCACGCTGGCCGGGACAAAACGGACCAGCGATGTCGAGAGTCGAGCAAGAAAGCTCCTTGAGCGCGTCGGCCTCCAGAACCGGCTCACGCATCGTCCGGCCCAACTGTCCGGCGGGGAACGCCAGCGCGTGGGGCTGTGCCGCGCCTTGATCAACGAGCCGCTCCTGCTGCTGGCCGACGAACCAACGGGCAATCTGGACCAGAAAACGGCCGAATCGGTCGGCACACTTCTGCTGGAGATCGCCGCCGAACAGCAGGCCATGCTGATCTGCGTCACACACAGCCTCGACCTTGCCGCACGGTTCCCCCGGCGATACGAATTGACCGCGGGAAAACTGATTCTGGTCGACTCGTGAGAACATTCGATGATCCTGCGCTGGGCCATGCACTTTGCCAGCGGCAACTCGCTGTTCAGCGGGATTGCGATCATCCTGTGTGTGTGGTTCCTGACATCCTATACTCGGTTTAAGCAGTATCGGCGTATGCTACGACTGCTGATGTTGCTGGCAGTCGTGCTCGTTGCATTGTCTTCGACTCCACTCGCATGGTGGATTTATGCGGCTTGGCTCACAAGCCTGCTGTGGTGGATGTGGACGACCCATGGTGCGCAACTTGCTCCAGACTCTCCGCGATTGCGTCGATTCGCAAGTCAAGCCCTGGTCGGGATGTGTTTCATCGTTGCGATTGTTGAAGTCGCAACGTTCTTCCCCGACATACCGAATACGGAACACCAGGTGATGTATGTCATCGGCGACTCAATCACCGCCGGACTCAACGAAGACGATCTTTTATGGCCCACGGTACTGTCTGAATCCAGGGGGGTTCACGTCGTCAATCTTGCTGAGCCGGGAGCAATGGCCGACTCCGCATGGAAACAAGTCCAACGGATTCCGGAAGACGCGAGCGGCATCGTATTGATCGAGATTGGCGGCAACGACATGCTTTCAGGGCGAAGTGCTGCCCACTACGGCAGAGATCTGGACACCCTGCTGAAGTCTGTTTCCAGTCCGAACCGCACAGTGGTCCTGATGGAGTTGCCACTGGCGCCATTTCATCACTTGTATGGCCGGGAACAACGGCGGTTGGCCCGTGAGCACAGAGCCGTGCTCATTCCCAAGCGGGAGTTCGCCCGTGTCCTGGGACTGGCCGATGGGACGCTGGACGGAATTCATCTCTCGGCGGAAGGTCAACGGCTCATGGCAGACATCCTCTGGAAGTACATCGGCTCTCTCTATCAATCGGACCGTCCGACGATCACAGACAATTGAAAGGGACCGCCCGTTGAACTCCTTCCGTCTCATCATCGGCAGCCTGCGGCACTACTGGCGGACAAATATCGCCGTCGTGCTGGGGATTGTCGCGGCGACGGCCGTGATTGGCGGGGCGCTCGTTGTTGGCGACAGTGTCCGTGACAGCCTGCGGCAGATGAGCCTCGACCGTTTGGGGGGAGTCGATGCGGCCCTCAGCGGGCCGCGATTCTTTCGCGAGCGGCTCGCTGAGGAATTGGCGGATCAATACTCCGACTTGGAGGTATCGGCCCCCGCGATTGTGCTTCCCGGCAGCATGACGCGCTCGGCGGACGGCGTGATGCAGCGGTCAGGACACGTCGAGGTGTATGGCATCGACGAGCGATTCTGGTCGTTGATGCGGGCGCCGGATCTCGCAGCTCCGTCCGACGACGATGTCATTCTGAATCGCAAACTGGCGGATGCGTTGCAAGCCGCGGTCGGCGATCGCGTGTCGCTCGTCCTGGAAATCCCCAAGGCCATCCCTCGGGACTCGCTCCTGGGCGATCGCACCGAGACAGTGACCGAACTCACACTCACCGTCAGCGGCATCGTCGAGGACGACACGACGCCCGGCCGGTTCGGCCTCAATCCGGCGCAGCAACTCCCGGCCAATGCCTTCGTGTCGCTTGACTCGTTGCAGGAACAGATCGGCCTTGCGCATCGGCCAGCCAGTCGCCGAAATCCCACGGAAAAGGCGGCGCGGATCAATGCCTTGTTCTTCGGCCGACCGGAGCGGTCCGCGCCATTGGACATCACAGATGCCGGCCATACAGGTTTTCTCAACCGCGAGCTCGCTAACCATATCACGCTGGAAGACCTGGCGTTGCGGCTCGTCACCAATGAGAAGCACGGCTATGTGTCGCTCGAAAGCGAGCAGATGATCCTCGACTCGGAGACGGCCCGTGCGGCGATGACGGCGGCAACCGAACTGCGGCTCATTCAATCCCCCGTGATCGTCTACCTGCTCAACGAATTATGGAATCCGAACGATTCCGATAAGTTCTCAATGTACAGCGTGGCAGCCGGGGTCGACTTTCCCACCTCGCCGCCGTTCGGCCCGTTTGAGTACGTCGCCGGCGGGCCTCCGGATCCCGCGGCGTACTCGCTCGGCGGGCCAATCCCGGCCGTCATCAACGAATGGCTCGCTGCGGACCTGGGGACCGGCGTCGGGGATGTGTTCGCCTCCAGGTATCACCAGGTGGGCGACCGCGGAGAACTGCCGGAACTGGAACGGCAGTTCATCATTACGGGAATCGTCAAATTGAGCGGGTCGGCGGACGATCGAGGATTCACCCCCTTTGTCGAGGGGATCACGGATGCTGACTCGTTCGCCGACTGGCGGCAGCCGTTCCCGATGAAGCTCGATCGCGTGACGACCCGCGACGAAGATTACTGGGACGAGTATCGCACGACTCCCAAGGTGTTCCTTGCACGGGAGACAGCCGAGGCATTGTGGCGCAGCCGGTACGGCTCGTTGACATCGGTGAGAATTGCGCCGACGGATGGGACGCCGCTCAGCGACGTCGCAAAGAAGTATGAAGAGCGACTGCTGATGCTGATGAGTGGACGTGCTGTGCTGGATTCCGGAAGTCGCGCGAATCGTTCAGGCCGAGCATCGCGTCGCATTATTGATGGAGAAACCGTTCAAGTCGTCACGGTGCCGGGGTTGTACGATAAGATGTCGCTGGCAACGACCGGCCTCGTCATAGCACCGCCAAGTGGCCTGTTGTTCCAACCGGTCAAAGTTCAGGGACTCTCTGCGGCTCAGGGGACAACTGATTTCACCGGGCTGTTCATCGGGTTCAGCTTCTTCCTCATCGCGGCCGCCATGCTCCTGATTGGGCTGCTGTTCCGACTGGGGATCGAACGGCGCGTGAGCGAACTCGGGCTGCTGCGGGCCGTGGGATTGGCCCCCAGACAGGTGCGGCGGCTGTTTCTCTGCGAAGGAGCCATCCTCACTGTTGTGGGTGGGGTATTGGGGGGTCTCGCGGCCGTCGGTTATGCGGCGCTGATGATCTACGGACTCAAGACCTGGTGGTACGGCGCCATTGGGACGAAGTTTCTGTTCTTGTCGGTGCGCCCGGCGAGCCTGGTCATGGGATTTCTGATCGCGTCGGCCGTCGCCTTGCTGGCGGTGTGGTGGTCGGTGCGCCAGACGCGCGGCGTCTCGACGCGTGAATTGCTGGCGGGAACGAGTGAGCCGCGGTTGGATGCAATCGGCAAACAGCAGCGCGGCCGACGAAGCGGCGTCGCCTCGCTGATCGCCTGGGGACTGGCCAGCGCGCTTCTCATCGGGACCATGTCGGGCATCGTGCCGCAGACAGAGGCATTTGGCGGGTTCAACTGGCGTGTGGTGACCTTCTTTGTGGTCGGTGTCGCGGCACTCGTCGGCAGCTTAACGGCGCTGGCGTGGTGGCTCGATGTGGATCGAGCAGCGGCTGTTCGGGGACAGGGCTCTGGAGCGATGGTCCGGCTCGGACTCAGGAATGCGGGACGCAATCGCGGGCGCAGCGTGTTGACGGCGAGCCTGATTGCCGCGGCAACATTTGTGATCGTCGCGGTCGCAGCCGGAAGGAGAAATCCGGCCGTCGAGCAACCGGTGAAGAATTCCGGCAACGGGGGCTTCACCCTGGTCGCCGAAACGAGCGTGCCCGTTCTGTACGACCTCAACACCGAAGAAGGGCGAGCGAAAGCCGGGATGGACCTTGTCGGCATTGACTCCGGCAAACGAGACGTCGTGGAGCAGATGCGAGTGATGCCATTCCGCGTTAAGCCGGGGGAGAATGCAAGCTGTCTGAACATCTATCAGACGCAATTGCCGACAATCCTCGGCGTGCCTCCCGACGTTCTGCAGACCATGCGTGACGACGACCGCTTCAAGTTTGCCGACACCCGTGTCGAACAACCCTGGGATCTCCTCGATAGCCAACTTCCGGACGGCCGCATCCCCGTATTGGGGGACATGAACACGTTGCTCTATAGCCTGCATAAGGGGATCGGCGATCTCATTCACGTCGCACCGTCCGCCACTCCTGGGGGAACCCTGCAAATTGAAGGGATGTTGGACGGCAGCGTGTTTCAGGGCGTGCTGCTCATGTCGGAGTCGAATTTCTTCCGGTTGTTCCCTGACCAGGCGGGGTTCCGATACTTTCTGATTGAGGCCGATCCGGCGCAGGCCGACGCGCTCTCGAGTCTGCTGGAAACACAACTGGCGGACTACGGATTCGATGCCGAACGGGTTGCCGACCGGTTGGCCAGTTTTCTTGCGGTCCAGAACACCTATCTGTCGACGTTTCAAACGCTCGGAGGACTGGGATTGCTCCTGGGAACGCTGGGACTGTCGACCGTCATGTTGCGGAACGTCCTTGAGCGGCGGGGTGAAATTGCACTCTTGCGGGCAGTCGGATTTCGTGCGGGTCATGTCCGCTGGCTGGTGCTCGCGGAGAACGCGCTTCTGATGCTCTGGGGACTGGGAGCAGGAACGCTGGCCGCCCTGCTGGCGATGACGCCGCACCTGTCGAGCACGGGCGCTGACGTCCCCTGGGCCGGGTTGCGGGTGCTGTTGGCCGGCGTATTTGCTGTCGGCATGCTCGCGGCGCTTGGGGCGGTCCGTGAAGCCGTGAGGACGCCGATTCTCTCCACGCTGCGAGCGGAGTAGCGTTGCTGGCGAAGACGCGTGCGTCGTTCTGCCGCGGATTCTGCGGCAACGGACGTTCTTCCACAGGGGGCCGCCCAACCGGCGTTGTGGAAACACACCGGTCGCGATGTGAGGACGACGCCGAAGCCCGACCCGTCCATTTCCGTCACGTGTTATTCGACCGTCACACTCTTGGCCAGATTGCGCGGCTTGTCGACGTCGCAACCGCGAAGACACGCGATGTGATAGGCCAACAGTTGGAGCGGAATGACCGTGACCAGCGGCTGGAGGTATTCCTCGACTTCGGGCACATAGATGACGTCGTCAGCCAGTGCGGCGATCTTGTCGTCTCCGTGGCACGCGATGGCGATAATGGGGCCCCTGCGCGCTTTGACTTCTTCGAGATTGCTCATCACCTTGGGATAGATGTGCCCGTGCGGCGCGATAAACACGCTGGGCGTCTGCTCATCCACGAGGGCGATGGGGCCGTGTTTCATCTCAGCCGCGGGATACCCCTCGGCATGAATGTAGCTGATTTCCTTAAGCTTGAGCGCCCCTTCGAGTGCGACGGGGAAGTTATAGAGTCGTCCCAGATACAGGAAATTGTTGTACTCGTAATACTTCTGGGCCACTTCCTTGACGAGGTCGTTGCATTCCAGGGTTTGTTCGATCTTCCTGGGAATCTCGCGAAGGCGGCGGATCATGCGTTGGCCGGCGGGATGCGAGAGATGCCGCATGCGTCCCAGGTACAATGACAGCAGAGTGAGCACGGTCACTTGCGACGTGAAGGCCTTGGTCGAAGCGACGCCGATCTCCGTTCCCGCATGGAGATAAACGCCTCCGTCCGCTTCCCGCGCGATCGTGGAGCCGACGACATTGCAGATGGCCATCGTGGACAGCCCCT
>JAHBXU010000198.1 GCA_019636315.1 Planctomycetaceae bacterium
ACTTTGAACTGACCATTCCGGACGCCCCGCCGTCGAAGTGGTTCCGCCGCAGCAAGGTCCGCGACAGCCTGTTCGCTTCGGATCGACGTTACTACCGGGTCGCCACGGACGTTGTCAGCAAGGTGGCCACTGTGCCGGTCATGATGGACGGCGGCACCGGCGGCGTCACCGCGCTGCGGCTCGCGATCATTGATCCAAACAATCCCAACGGGGCCACGGGCGGAAGCGGCACCGAGGAAGATCCGTTCCGTTCGCTCCTGGACTACACGGAAGAACCGGACGCCTTCAAGTCGCAGTTCGCCATCATCTTCGTCAAGCGACGTATTGACGGCACGGATATCAACCTCGACACCACGATCGACCTCTTCGACCGGCAGGCCCTGCTGGGTGAAGGCATCGTCCATAGCCTGACCAACCTGGGTATCGGCAGCATCTCACTGCCGGGATCGACGGACGGACTTGCTGTGCCGCTGCTCTCGAACGCCGGCGTCGCTCCGGGCACCAACGTCGTCACGCTGGCCAACGCAAACCAGGTGGCCGGATTCACGATCGACGCGGGCGGCACGGCCGACGGTATCGTCGGACTCGGGATCGACGGCTTCAGCCTGAACGACCTTACCATCCGCAACGTCAACAACGGCATTCGCATCGTCAGCAACACCACCGGTGTGCTCGGCACCAATCTGGGCATCGTTCACGACAACGTCATCACCGGCGTCGGACTCGGTTCGACCCGCGGCGTTTCGATTGAACACACCGCAGGGACGCTGGAACTCTCCGTCAGCCGCAACGCCATCAGCCAGTTCCGCGGCGAAGATGCGAACGGCAACGGCATCCTCGACCTGTCGGAAGACACGAACAACAACGGCAAGCTCGATCCCGGCGAAGACAAGGACTTCGACGGCATCCTCGACCTGTCGGAAGACCTCAACAACAACGGAGTTCTGGATCGCGGCTACGGCATCTATGTCGCCGCGTCCGGAACCTCGATCATCAACTCACTGGATCCGATTTCCGAGAACGTCCTCACGTCCAACGGCACCGGCAGCAGCGTGCAGGCCCTGGATTCGTCGCTCGTGCTGATGAACTTCTTCAACAATACGGCGACCGGCAGCACGGATCTCCTGGGCGCCGGCTTCGAGTTCATCGCCGACGGAGGAGAGATCAACCTCCAGCGGTTCACCGGCAACACGGCCACCGGCGGCGCCGGCGACGGTGCGGTGTTCCAGACGTTTAACGGCGGCGTTATCGCCGTCCACGATCCATTGCTCCCGCCGTCCACCGCCTTCACGGGGAACACCTTCTCCAGCAACGCGGGCGACGGCATGTTCGTCGAAGCCAACAGCGGCGGCATCCTGTTTGATCAGATCGCCAACAGCATCTTCAATAATAACGGTGACGATGGTCTCGACATGCAGACCACCAACGGTGGCGCCCTGCAGGTCACGGCCGCGCTGATGGGCAACACCTATAATGGGAACGGCGACAACGGCATCGAACTCACCGGCGGCATTGGTGGCGTGCTCGACGTCAACATCGGCACCGCGAGTTCCACGACGTCCTCACCCATCACGGGCAACGGCGGAGCGGGCGTGTTCATCGGGACCACCGGCGGCACGCTCATGACCAGCCTCCAGGGAATCACCTCCACGGGCAACGGCGGCAGCGGCGCTGTCATCTCCCTGGACGGCGGAACCGTCCTGCTGGATGGAATCTCCAACAACGTGTTCACCAACAACGGTGAGAACGGACTGTCCATCATCAACAATAATGGCGGTACGCTCATCACGCCCTTCGTCGCCGACAATAACTTCAGTAATAACGGCCAGGCGGGTCTGTTCATCGGCGGCACCGGTCCTTTACCCGGCGTTGGAGTCGCCACCACCGGACGCACCGATCTCGGCTCAGTCACCCGCAACAACTTCAACCGGGACATCCGCGGCACCGAAGGCATTCTGTTTAACGCCAACGACCAGCGGATCCTCATGACGCTCACCCGTAACTCGTTCGACGGGCGCGAGCCAGTCGACGGTGAAGATCCAGGAGCCGGCCGCGGCATCGGAGGCACCATCGGCGGGTCCTCCACCGGTCCCGGCGGACCGGGTGGCCTCTCGATGGTGGTCGGCACTGCCGTCGTGGCCGATTCCAACAGCTTCACCTCTAACGGCGACGCGCATATTGGTCTCATCCTGCAGGGCAACACCACGAACAGCATCACGGTGGAGAATAGTCAGTTCAACGACGCCTTCGACCAGCCCGGAACGGCCGACTTCGCCGGCGAAGGTATCCACTACATCTTGCGGAACACGGCCACGCTCACGGGATACATCACCGACAGCACCATGTCGAACAACATTGGCGATGGTGTGTTGATCGAAATCACCGGCAACAACCCGGCCGGCAACCGACCGTCAATGCGGGCGGCCGAACTCAACAACTTCATGATTGTGGACAACGTCATCTCTAATAACGGCAGCATTGATGACAGCGTCCTCTCCAGCGGCGTCAAGATCGTCCGCACCGAACGTGGTCAATACAACGACCTGCTGATCCACAACAACACCATCACCGGCAACACTGAGAACGGCATCACCATCGAATCTTCGGGCGCCAACTTCCTCAACCTGGCCAACATGCGGGCCGATACGGTCGCCATCACGAGCAACACGGTCCGCAACAACCTGCAGGACGGCATCCAGTTCTCGCTCGGATCCGATGCGGACATTGCCGCGCGGCTCGATGGCAACCTCATCACTCAGAACGGTTTCGGCGAAGTCGCCGACAGCCCCCGTGAGGTTGGCAACGGCATCCAGGTGCGTGAATTCATCCAGCAGGCGAAAGACTCACGCAGCTTGACCGGTCTGTGGACCAACAACACCATCACAGGCAACTTCGACGACGGCATCGACCTGTCCGGTTACCTGGGCAACTACCTGGTCGAAGTCGCCGAGGCGGGGGTCTACACCGTCGCGCCTCCCGCTCCCGGCACACAGTTCCCCATTCTGGGTGAAGTGCGGTCGTACGGTCTCGTGATCGGTGACGTGCTTCTGAATCCGATTCCCTTCCGGTCCTCCGCCGGCAACCTCATCAGCGGCAACCTGGCGGACGGCATCGACATCACCGGCGGCGGCGTGATGACCATTGCCAACAACGTCATCACGCAGAACGGCACGATGCGCACACTGGGTAACAACCCGACCCTGCTGGCCTTCCATGCCGGTATCAACATCGATCCGTCGGAGCTCAACCAGGGCATCGACGTCCTGTTGAACGCACGCGATCCCCGCGATCTGCCCAACGACGACTTCAATCCCAACCTGGACGCCTATCGCGACGTGTTTATCTACAGCAACCTGATCTCGCTCAACAACGGCGACGGTATCGAATTTTTGAGTTCCCAAAGTATCGATGCGGCTGATTCCGCCACAGGATTTGGCCTGACACCCGAAACGCGCATGGTCATCGCCTTGAACGAGATCACGCTGAACCAGGCACGCGGTATCGACATCCTCCAGCGGCCAGGCAGCGGCATCCCGACCGGCGATGACGCGCAAGAAGTGGACGAACTGGATCGCAGCTCCCAGGATCCTGATGGCGTGCCGCAGGTCATCCTTTCCGGCTTCGTGTCGGCCGACGTCTCGATCATCGCCAACCATATCAAGGGGAACAAGCAGGAGGGCATCTATGTCGTCCAGACCGTGGACGATGGCCAGAACCAGGTTTCCCCGTCCAACAACGTCTTCGGCATCAACGGCGAATCGATCTCCAACAACGAATCGCTGCGGGCCCAGGGACAGATTGGAGACATTGGCAACATCGTCCAACTGCGGCTGGACATCCATGACAACGACATCATCGGCAACGGCGAACAGGTCCTCGACTTGACCGGCACCGGCCTCGTGATCCGCGTCGGAACCAGCGGCGGGTCAGGGGTGTTCGGCGGCTATCCGTTCTTCTCCGCTGATCCGAATGCCGGATTCCAAGCCTTCACCGCCAACTACTTCGCCACTGATGGATTCAACGCCGAGGACACCAACGGCGACGGCGTCCTCGACAATGACCTCGACGGCGATGGATTCCTCGACGCGGCCCCGGTCATCGGGTCGGGCGTCTCGGCTTCGATCACCTTCAACCTCCTCGATGGTAACTTCGGCAACGACATCCTGATCCACACCTTCAGTTCGACCGTGCAACCGGAAACGTCGGCCGGAACCTGGACTCCTCCCACGTTCGACGACATGGGGATGATGACTGATCCTGGTGAGTTCACCGTCGATACCTATCAGGTGGATCCGCTGGCGCGAATCGACCTGATCTTCAGCGAGAACCATTTCAACTCCATCGAACCCAACAACAACGACAGGACAATCGGCACATCGCCCGGCAATGCAGGAGAAGTCGATGCGGGAGCGTATTACAACAACGCGGAGGCCATCTTCAAGTCGCGTGAACCGATTCCCGACATGCCGGGCGGTGGTCCGTTCGGTCCGATCGGAGGCGGCGGCGAGCGTCAGCGGAACGCGACCCGGTTTGCCTCCCGCTGGGTCACCGGAGACGGACTGGCGCCCTTCCCGCCCTTCACACCGGAAAACGGAGCGTTCAAGTATCCCGGCTTGGGCAACAGCACGATGCGCGTCCGCGGCGTGGGCAACGTCTACACGGATCAAGGACTGGGAGCCGTGGGGCTCTCGCAGATCTTCATCTTCGACAATCCCGCCCTCTCCGGTAATCCGCAGTTGATCGATGCCTTCGGCGAAGCACGCGGCGTGTTCATGAGCGTCGGACCGACGCTGAACATTGGATCGCTGCCGTGGGGCTGGGACGTCCTCGAACCGGGCACGCCGGCGGAGCCTGTGTTCTTCCCGTAATCCCAATGATCTCCTGACGACAGTCAGCTCTCCGCGAGGGGCAGAGTCCACACGACTCTGCCCCTTGTTTCTTTTTGCCGACCGGAGGAAACCGAGCCGCGCGTCAGTGACCGGTCGTCTGGGCGGCTTGGGTCGAGCATCAACCAGCCCACGATACATCGCGACTTCCCAAGTTGACGGCTCTGCCGTCGAACAGCGCCGGTCCGACTCTTCGATCACAACTCATCGAGCATCCACGGCATCTTCATCGTCGTCCGACAGCAAAGCCGTCGGCTCGGGACGGGATCTGGCGACGTCGGCCTCAGGGAGCTTCCGACTTCCTGGGATACCCTGACCAGGCGAGCGGCTTGGCGAGCTTCTCGGCTGCTTTTGTTTCCAGCGCCTTGAGGACGTCCAGCACCGTCCGATTGGTGCGAATCTCACGGTCCATCTGCTTGAGGATGTCCCGGGTCACGGTCTTCTCACCCGGACCGGGGCCGCCTTCGACAAAGGCCCCCTTCTGATCGAAGGCCGCCCAGTAGATGGTGCGGGGATGCGATTTCGCCCCGTCGCGGGCCTTATCCGCAGCCGCCCCCTTGGCCCGCTGCCCGCTGACTTGATACAGATCCTGCCGTTCAAAGATGACGGCAATGACATTCCAGTCTTTGCGGTTGAATAACCCCATATCCCCTCACAGGTTCTCTCACTCCGCTCGATAGTAATCGCCCGTCAGCCAACGGACCAGCATGTCCAGGTCGTGGGGCGAGAGCTGATCGGCGAAGGCCGGCATGGCGTTGTTGCCGGAGCCGCCGCTGTAGTGCGACTCCGGGTCTGCAATAAAGCGGCGCAGCCAGGTCTGACCTCCGTAACCGGTGAGAATCGGGTAGAGTTCCTCGGAAAGCGGTTCATCGTCGCCCCGCGCGTGCATGGCATGGCAGCCGGTGCAGGAATCGATGGTTCCTTCGGTGAGGGCGCCTGACTCGAAGATCTCGCGGCCGCGCTGCACTTGAGGGTCATCCGTCGGCAGGGCGTCGGCACGTTCGCTCTGGGTGTAAAGGAACTCGACCAGCGCGTCGAAGTCGGCCCGGTTCGCTTCGGCCGTGAGCGTAGCCGCGTTGCTCTGAGACCAGTCGGCCATTGAACCACCAAGAATGGCTGCGGCCGCCTCGACCCGTTCCGGCGCAGCGCCGCTCTCTTCAGTGATGTTCTCCAGCGAGGCAAAGTGAGCGGTAAAGTCCGTCAGAATGTGACGAATCCACTCGCGGCTGCCGAAGTGAACCGTCTCCGGATGCAGCGTGTCGACGAGTTCGGGAGCCGTTGACAAGATGGCGACAGTGCCGCCATCGGCCGACCGGGTCCATTCGCCCGACCGTGCCGCCGGTTGATGGCATTCGATGCAATATCGATCAAAGAGGAATGGCCCTTGCGTGAGCGGGTCGTTGCGGAGAAGCGAGATGGCGCCTTCCGGAGGAATTCCGGTCGGCGATTGGGCCAGTTCGACGGCGCGTTCGCCATCGACGTGGGCTTTGACGTACGCGGCGCGAAAGTCGCGGCCGGCGTCGTCGTCCTTGAACCAGTCTTCGTAGAGGGCCAGCCCCGTCAGTGCACCGGCGCCCAGGAGCATGGCCCACAGATAAGCGACATTGAAGGTATGCCCGCCGCGGATTTTGGCGATGAGCGGCATCAACACCAGGACGCCCATGAATAATCCCGGGATGACGACTGCACCGAACGCTTCGCCCAACCCGGTCGCCTCTCCCCCTTGCGACACCCACTCGAACTTGAGAAACCGGAAGAGGAACAGGTAGTACCATTCGGGCCGCGCGGCCGAATACGACTCCGCCGGATTGGCCGGGGCGGTGAGTTCGGCGCCCTTCCAGACGGCGAGGACCATGATGCCCGCCAGGACCGCGAGGCAGGCGACCCCATCCTTCAGCACCTGGTCGGGCCAGAACTTCGCATCCGGTTGTCCCTTCGTGTCCTTCACATGGATGGCATGCCTACGAAAGACATAGATGTGCAAGGCGAGGAACGCGATGAGAAGCGCCGGCAGCAGTCCGGCGTGCAGCGCAAAGAAGCGGGTGAGCGTCAGGTGCCCGTACTCGGATCCGCCCTGAGCGATTTTCTGGACGGCCGGACCGACGGCTGGCACTGAGCCCGCGATTTCCGTCGCCACCTGTGTCGCGTAATACCCCTTCTGATCCCAGGGGAGGAGATATCCGGTCAG
>JAHBXU010000199.1 GCA_019636315.1 Planctomycetaceae bacterium
TCGTCGTTTTCGGAATCGAGTCGGTGCGCGACCGCAACGACTTCCGGCGGCGTGATTGAAACGGCTGCCAACGATGTCTCCTGTGGCGCGCTGGCCAACAGGCCAGTCGTCGGCGCATTGGCCTGCGAAGCCGTGAATGCGGTCATCATTGCGGGCAGGCCCGCGTCGAAGTTCTCTCGGATGGCGAAGTAATCGTTGAAGTTCACAAGGCCATCTCCGTCGGCATCGCCCGGCCGATAGATCTCGCCGGATTCATCAAATTCTTCCCGCACGGCGAAGTAGTCATTGAAATTGACCAGCGCATCCCCGTCGACGTCCCCCGCCAGTTTGTGGAACTCGAACTCGAAAGGTTCATCCAGAGCGGGCGTTGTTGCGATCGCTGCGAGTTGGGCCGTGTAAAGGCCGTCCGGCAGCACAATATCCGTCATCCCTCCGGGGCCGTCCGCGAGCAGCCATGTGACCGTCGTTGTCCCGTTCCCCAGGAGCGTCGCCCCGCTCACGTTCACGCTCTGACTCGTCGTGTGATTGAACAGCGTGAGCGCGTCTGCCGCATCGACCGTCACGTCCTGGTCAAACGTGATGGCCAGCTCGCGAATGCCCGACCGGTTGGGATTCGCCGCGCCGTTGATCTGAGTTTCCAGAACAATGGGCGACTCGCTGACAAACGAAACACGCACAACCTGTCCGCTGCCGCGCGCCAGATAATACAGGGCGCCGGCATCATCCACCTTGAGATCCACCGGCGATGAAAGATCGAAGGCAAACTCGTTGACGTCCCTGGTTGTCAGGTCGATATGCCAGATTTTCCCGCCGCAGAAGTCCGCAAAGAAGTAGTCCCCGTGAAACTCCGTCGGGAACTGATTGACCGTCGGATTGTAAAACACGCCGCCCGTGATGGCGCAGCCATTCGGTTCGACGCCCCCTTGATCGTAGGTATAGAACGGACGGGTGAAGTTCGGAAAGCTCGTCTGATTGAAGTCTCCTTCCGTCGTGTTCCAGCCGTAGTTCGCGCCCGCGAATCCGTCGTTGATCTCCTCCCAGGTATTCTGCCCGACGTCATTGATGAAGATCCGCCCTGTGCCCGGCTGCACAGAAAAAGTAAATGGATTGCGCAATCCGACAGCCCAGATCGATTGATTGACGCCGCTCGTCGAACCACTGATGCCCGGAAACTCCGTCGGATTGTCTTCCGGGATGCCGTAGTTCTGACCCGGGTCGGCAAAATCGTCTGTGTGCACGTCGATCCGCAGCATCTTCCCGTGACGATTGTCCAACGACTGGGCGTTGGACCCGTCGGCATTGTCGCCTACGGCAATATACAACATCCCGTCGAGGCCAAAATGCATCGCACCGCCATTGTGGTTGCCAGCCGAGTGCGGGTCCAACTCCATGATCATGTGCTCGCTGTTGGCCAGTGCGAGATCGCCTTCCGCATTCGCCGTGAAGCGGCTGACGCGATTGTGGTTGTCTGCCGCGGTCGTCGTGTAATAGACATAGATGAACCGGTTGTTCGCATAATCAGGATCGAAGGCAATTCCCAACAATCCCCGTTCGCTGACGATCTGAGTCGTGATCGGGCTGTTCACAAAGAAGTCGGCCTGCAAGCGGACGCCGCCGTCCCAAACCTCCATCGTCCCCGCCTCTTCGGCAATAAACAGCTTGCCGTCCGGCGAGAACTGCATGGCTGTCGCGCCAGTAAGGCCGCTGGCTACAACCGTCTCGGTAAAGGCGCCGGAACCTGGCTGCGTCACCGAAAGACACAGGCGGAGTTCGAGCGACTCGACGCCACAGACCAAATGACAGCCGCCTCGGGACTTTCGCCGCCGCTGAAGCAGGCTGCGACTGGGGAACAACGCCGGCCACGTGCAACTCATACTGCCTCCCGGGAACGACAAAGGCCAATCGAAAGGAACTGCCGTGCCCGCATCCTTCAGCGTTTCCGCACGAGACGATTGTATTCTTTGCCCCGTCGCGGTGAGAATTCTTCCTCGACCATCAGCACGCGGCTTTGAGTGTGACGGAGACCTCCTGCGGGCAGCATCGGGAGTCGTCCCCATGTCCGGGTGGCGAAATTCTTGATCCCGGAAAAGTGCGACCTCGGACCACTCCGCACGAATGATCCGCCCCGGACGGCGTTTATTGAGGACCGATTGACTGGGCGAATCGCTGTTCACGCATTGAATTCTGTCAGAATGCGGCAACCCACCAGCGGGTCGACGATCGCCGCCGTGGCGATGTGCACCGCCTCGGCTCCCGCATCGAGGTACTCATCAACATGCGCGGCACTCGACGCACCTCCCACGCCGATGAGTGCCAGCGGCCGGCCCCACTCTTCCATGATTTCGGCGAACATCCGCACCTGCGACACTGACGCCTCGCGCGTCGCGTCCCCGCAGATGCCGCGCTTCTGACCGTCGAACATCACGTTGCCTGCCGCATCCCGCACCGTCGCCGCGACAC
The DNA here is from genome assembly GCA_019636315.1 of Planctomycetaceae bacterium. Taxonomy (GTDB): domain Bacteria; phylum Planctomycetota; class Planctomycetia; order Planctomycetales; family Planctomycetaceae; genus JAHBXU01. The sequence goes on from JAHBXU010000199.1 coordinate 2,461, forward strand.
TGTTCGTCATCGCGAGGCCGTCCACGTAACGGGAGACCGCCTTTAACAACTGCGATGCCGAATCACTTTCTGTAAAGTGTCCGATCTTCAGGAGGTAGGGAGTTGCACCGATCGCTTCGCGAACGCGCTGGGCCACGACCCCCGCCGGCGTCGGCTCCTGATAGAGGTGGCCATCCCGACTGCAGACATTGGGACACGAAAAGTTGGTCTCGATGCAGTCGGCCCCGCTCTCGACGGCCCAGCGGGCGCACAGCGCGTAATCATCGGCCAACTCGTCGAGCGTCCCGCCCGGTTGTGCGGTCCCGACGACCGACACGCTGAGCACCTGGTCGCTCCGCAGTCGCGCGCGCGTCCACTCAATGTCTCTTCGCCACACATCCGGATCCATACTGGGCATGCCGAACGACACGGCCCAGCTCCCACTCATGCGTTCTTCGGCGTCGAGCACGTGCTCGCCGCCGCGGAGCTGCTGTGTGCGGACCGGCAACAGATTCGGTAGTGGATAGCATTCTCGATAAGAACTGCGGACCGTCTTATACGTCAGCACGTCAAAACCGAGCGACGCGTAATACAAGATCCACTTCCCATTCAGCAGCGGCCCCGCCGGCACTCCCAGCGGAGACGCCACCTTCCGCCCCAGAAACGTCCACTCCCCCGGCATGGACAGAACATCAACCTCCACCGCCTCCGGCGCATGGTCATAGTTCCAGCGATAATCGCGAGAGACGTCGTAACGAGGAAGTATGCTGGTCGCGGTCGTCATGTCAAATCGCCCCTCACGTCACGTGCCTGAAGACACCCCGGACAATCCCTCCCCGGCGTTTGAGCTGTATGGCTTTGCCCTGCGTCGCCGCCGGTTTGGACTGGCCCATTTGTTCCTGACAGGCACATGAATCTGACACAGCCTGTCCAGATGTTCGATGGAGCACTTGGAATATTAGATAGCGACAGACTGTTGTGGGCCAGTTGTTCCATTGGTCGAGGCCGTAGTCCTGGCCGAAGGTTTTGCCGGTGACCGAGCCCATCGTGAGGTCGCCCCCTTCGAAGCCCGTGAGCCGGCGCTGGCCCTGCCACCTATCCCCAATTCAGATACCCAGTTGCCGCGCAAAGAACCCTTTTCGGACAGCCTCTCAAGAGTAGCTGCATCGAATGGGAGTTGGCCAGTGCAGTAGGTGCACTCGGAGGTGATGTAGTTCCCTTCAAGTTGGGGGTCAGTGCGCCCGGCCGTGGCGGTCTTACGTAGGCTGCAACTTGTGTGCTTCGTGGCGCGCGTAGCCATTGCAATCGAGTGAGGAAGCACTCCAAGAATCGGTCCACACCAGAAACACAACGTATGTTTAAGTACCTGCCAAGACGTCCAACCTGACAACCGCCTCACCGACACTTGGGCCTGCACGAGAACGAACAGTCGCTGTTTCGCGTGCGGCGCCGCACCCGCCATTCTGACGACCGAACTTCGGAGCCGCATCGTGACGACTTCTGACGCTGTGAGTGATCTGGGCCGATCGAGTCTGGGACTTCGTCCGACAATCCTCTGCGTGGACGACGACCCGGAGATTACAAGGTCAATTGAACTGATTCTGTCGAACTACGACGTTCAGGTTGTTCGCGATTGCTGTGGGCGACTCGGGATCTGGGACGTCTACCAGAATACTCCGGATGTCATTATCACCGACTTGCGAATGCCCGAGGGCAGCGGGCAGCATTTTCTGGAACAGGTGAAGTGCAACACGCGGACCGCCCATATTCCGGTGATTGTCCTCACGGGGCAAATCGACCCGCAATTGCCGGGCCGCATGCGGAATCTTGGAGCAGCGAGCTTTCTGCGCAAGCCAGTGCATTTTCAGAGGCTGCTCGCGGAGATCGGTCGGTTCATCCCACTTCGGGAAGTGAACTGGAGCAGGGAAGGCGCACACGTGAAGGAGCATATTCAGCCCTGATTTGTCCAACCTCAGAAGGGCCTGTATGAGCAAGCAACGCATCCGGATTCTGCTGATCGAGGATGATCCAGCCGATCATCATTTGATCAATCGAAGTCTCGGCCAGTCACGACTCGCGGTTGATGTCGTCTGGTCGGATGACCTGCGAACCGCTCTCTCACAGATCGCTGCATCGGATTTTCACGTGGTGCTTACGGATCTGTCGCTGCCGGACAGTTGCGGCCTGGAAACGGTGCATCGCATTCGCAATCAGGACCGCGACATCCCGATCATTGTCCTCACCACGCTGAATGACGAAGGCGTGGAAGCGACGTCCCTTTCCGTCGGCGCCCAGGACTATCTGAGTAAAGACGATGCATCTCCTCACAATCTGGAGCGGGCCATTGTCCACGCAATCTGGCGCCAGGAGGTCGTGGTCGAGAATCAGCGGCTCCTCGCCGAAGTCCAGTCCAGCCGCGAACAACTCGCAGAACAGAAGGTGTTGCTGAAGCGTAAGAATCGGCGGCTGCGGCGCCTGTATAAAACGGCACATCGCTTTGTCGACAATGTCTCGCATGAATTTCGCACGCCGTTGACCGTGATCAAAGATTACGTGGCGCTCGTTCGCGAGGGCGTCGTGGGAGAGGTCAACATCGAGCAATGCCGCATGTTGGACATCGTCGGCGTCCGGACGGACGATCTCAATAACATGGTCGACGACATGCTGGACGTAAGCAAACTCGAGTCGGGACTGCTCGGCGCCTGGCGGCGTCCCTGCCAGCTGGCTGATGTGGTTGAGCCACTGACGCTGCCGCTTCTGAAGAAGGCTGAGGTGAAGGGGATTGTCTTCGAAGTGGACGTCGACGCCGCCCTGCCGCCCGTGTACTGTGACGCCGAGATGATCGGTCGCGTGATCATCAATCTGGTGACAAACGCGATGAAGTTCTGCGGCGAACCGGGGACGGTCAAGCTGTGGACTCGTGCTGATGCTGCGCGTCACGAAGTCGTCGTCGGTGTCACAGACAATGGTTCCGGAATTGACGACGAAGGCCTGAGCATCATCTTCCAGCGCTTCAAGCAACTGAAGCGCGAGCTGAAGACCAGCACCAAGGGATTTGGGCTCGGGCTGAACATCGCGAAGGAACTCGTCGATCTGAACTTTGGCGAAATGACCGTCGAGAGTCGCCTGGGTCGTGGGTCGACGTTTTCGTTCACGGTGCCGCTCAACGATCCGCAAAATGTGATGGAAAGGTACGTGGAACGGGTCCGCCGCATGAAGCACGAAGAGCGCGTGGTGGCGCTGGTGCGGACTCGCATCGACGCGGGCACCTCCGCCGCAGACGCCGAAGACGCCGACGTGTTTTTCAACTTCCTGTTGCGGCGCAGCGATCTGTTGTTCCGTGCGGGAGTCCATGAGTGGTTGTTCGTCCTCTGGGTGGCGCGCTCCGAGGCGGCCGACTTTGAGGCTCGGGCGCGTACCGAGTGGTTGAAGACCAACCGGAATCGCCCCTACGGCCCGATTCCCGACTTTGAGCTGACACACGACGGGCAGTGGAACGTGGAATCAAGCATTGACGCCGTTCTGAATCGCTTTCGCCGGGTCATGCATTCGGATGCGGACGTCGCCACGGCAGGAGCCTCCGGTCATTGACGAACAGTTCGAACGGAGGCCGTTGCATTCGGGATAGGTTTCCAATCAGGAAGGAGGGTGAACGATGAACGACACAAAGAGGATTCTGCTGGTGGATGACGAAGAGGAGATCCTGCGCGGCGCCAACCTGTGGTTGTCGTCAGCCGGTTACCAGACGTCGACTGCGCACGACGGCATGGAGGCCGTCGCAGTGGCGACGGCATCGCATCCGGACGCCATCGTGATGGACGTCCGGATGCCGCACAAAGACGGTCTCACGGCACTGGCCGAACTTCAACGACAGACCGAAACGCGAAACATTCCAATTGTCATGCTTTCGGCGAGCCTCGTCGATCAGGAACGGGCGCTCGATGCAGGGGCCAGGTGCTTCCTGAAGAAGCCGTACAACGGCCAACGGCTGGTCAAGACCGTCAATGCGGTCATTGATGGTCCGCTGGATGCAGAGAGCACGCCGTGCGCGACGTACGGCCGTAGCGGTTGATTCCAACGCCAGGCATTTGGCGGCTCACCAGCTCGCCTGAAGGACGAAACGTCAGTCAATGCTCGATCCCAACGAACCTCTGAGAGAGAACCTCCGATGACAACGCCGACGATACTGATCGCTGATGATGACACGGATCTGGTGGAACTCCTGGCGCGGCACTGCCGCGCGCTCGGATATGGTGTGGACACAGCACCGGACGCCTTGACCGCTCTGAGAAAGATTGACCAGGTCCGACCGGCGCTGGTGATTCTTGATATCAACATGCCGGGAGGAAACGGCCTCAGCGTTCGTGAGATGATGGCCGACAATAACCAGTTATCCTCGATCCCGGTCATCATCCTGACCGGAAAGACCGATGAGCAGGTGATGCGCCGCTGCTTTGAATCGTGCGCCTACTATGTCGCCAAATGCCCGGACGTGTGGTCGCGCATTGAACCACTGGTCCACGAGATCCTGGAAGGCGCTCCTGGCGGTGAATCATCGGACGCCGTCGCCACAGAGAAGCCGCCGGCCAACCCTTACGAGAACAGCGACCAGAAGGTGTTTTTCGACTGGATC
>JAHBXU010000002.1 GCA_019636315.1 Planctomycetaceae bacterium
GCGACGCGACGCTCCAGCGATGTCTGCTCGGCCAGCCACACCTCGGCCATGCCGCCCTGACCCAGCTTTCGCAACAGACGAAACTCACCCAACGGTCGGGGCGAATCGACAGCATTGCCTTGGGAAGAAGGTTCGGTCTGTTCTGTCATGAGATGCCTGACGACACGCCGTTCACGCCAGCGCTGCGGTCACCAGTTCGCCATGCACGTCGGTCAGGCGATAGTCGCGTCCCTGGTGGCGAAACGTCAAACGCGTATGGTCGATACCCAGCAGGTGCAGCACCGTCGCATTGAGGTCGTGAATGTGCACAGGGTCCCGGACCACGCTGTAGGAATAATCGTCCGATTCGCCGATGACGGTTCCCGGTCTCACCCCCGCGCCCGCCATCCACATGGCAAAGCAGCGCGGATGATGATCCCGACCATAGTCCGTGGCCGTCAGCGTCCCTTGAGAATACACGGTGCGACCAAACTCGCCCCCCCAGACAACGAGCGTGTCTTCGAGAAGGCCGCGTTGGTCCAACTCCTCGACGAGCGCGGCGGTCGGCTGGTCGACGTCATAGCACTGACTTTTGATTCCGGACGGCAGATTCGTGTGCTGGTCCCAGCCGCGATGATAGAGCTGAATGAATCGCACGCCGCGCTCGGCCAGTCGCCGCGCCAGCAGGCAATTCGCGGCAAACGTCCCCGGTTTTTGCGACTCCGGACCGTAGTGTTCGAAGACGGACTTCGGTTCGTTCGAGACGTCCGCCAGTTCCGGAACGGCTGACTGCATACGATAGGCCAACTCGTACTGGTCGATGCGGGCCTGGGTTTCCGGGTCCTGATAGTCCTCCTCCTTCAGGCGATTCAACGCGACAAGATCATCGATCATCGCGCGGCGACGCTCGGCCGTGATGCCCGGAGGATTCGAGAGAAACAACACCGGGTCCTTGCCGGGACTGAAACGCACCCCCTGATGGCGTGACGGCAAGAATCCAGCGCCCCACATCCGCTCATGCAGCGGTTGTGCATTCGTCGGACCGCTCGGTCGCGAGATCATGACGACATAGGCCGGCAGATTCTCGTTTTCCGTTCCCAGCCCATACGACAACCAGGCGCCGAGCGACGGGCGGCCGGCGATCTGATGTCCTGTCTGCAGGAGCGTCATGGCCGGATCGTGGTTGATGGCCTCGGTATAAAGCGAACGAATGAGGCACATGCGATCGGCGATGCGGGCCGTGTGCGGCAGCAGTTCGCTCAACCAGATTCCCGATTCTCCGCAGGGGCGAAAGTCGTACGCCGAGGGAGCGACTGGCAGCCGCGCCTGTTTGGCGGTCATGCCAGTCAGCCGCTGCCCCTGACGAACCGAATCCGGCAGCTCTTCGTTGAATCGCTCTTTCAGGTGCGGTTTGTAGTCGAACAACTCCAGCTGGGAAGGAGCGCCGGCCTGCGTGAGCCAGATGACTCTGCGGGCGCGCGCGGGAAAGTGCGGTTGCCCACCACCGCGCGCCGCGCCCCCCAGCAGGGACGCCAGCGCGGCAGTGCCAATTCCCAGCGAACTGCGACCCAGAAACTGGCGTCGGGCGATGTGCTGTAGTGAGTGGGATTCCAGCATGACCTGTCTCACGTGTGGCCGCTACTCTTTCGTGACCGTCTCATCGAGATTCAAAATCGTGCTGGCCACCGTGGTCAGCGCCGCCAAAACAGCGAGATCGTCCGCTTCTGCAATCGGTGATTCGCCCACGCCCAGCAGGCCCGCGGCGCCCTCAGGATCTCCTTGAAATTCGGCCAGATTTCTGTCATACGCCTGCGAGAGAATCTCCCGTTCGCTCGCACGAGGCGGACGAACAAGCACGAGTCGAAAGCCGTACTCCATTTGCTCCGCAGGCGACTGGCCGCCGTCGCGGAGCATGCGCCAGGCCAGTAATCGTGCGGCTTCGACATACGTGGGATCGTTCATCAGGTTCAACGCCTGCAGCGGCGTGTTGGTTCGCGAGCGCCGCATCGCGCACATCTCGCGGAAGGGCGCATCAAATACCAGCATGGCTGGATTGGGAACCGAGCGCTTCCAGTACGTATAAAGACTGCGGCGATACAAGTCGCTTCCCGTGCCGACGACGTATATATTTGCACTCGATCCCGAAACCACCTGTTCGTACAGGCCCGGCGGATGATATGGCCGCACCGACGGCCCACCGATCTGAGGAACCAGCAGTCCACTCGCGGCCAGCGCCTGATCACGAAGGAACTCCGCCTGAAGCCGGAAGCGCGGTCCGCGTGCGAGAAGCCGGTTCTCCGGGTCCAACATGCGGAGCTGCGGCGTCCAGCGCGAACTTTGACGATAGGTCGCACTCGTGACCATCAACCGAAGCATGCCCTTGACATCCCAGCCGCTCTCCACAAACTCAGCGGCCAGCCAATCCAGCAGTTCCGGGTGCGACGGCGGTTCGCCTTGCGTGCCGAAATCTTCCGCGGTGCGGACCAGCCCCACGCCGAAAACGGATTGCCACAGTCGATTCACAGCCACGCGCGCGGTCAGCGGATGCGACGGATCAACGAGCCACTGAGCCAGTCCCAGACGATTGCGCGGCAATTGGGGCGGCATGGCCGGTAACGCGGAGGGCGTGTCCGCAACGACCGCCTCACCCGGTTTGTCGTAAGAGCCTCGCATGAAAATGTACGTCGGACGCGGCGTTGACATCTCCTCCATAACGAGCGCCGTCGGGATCTCGAGGCCTGTTGCTTCAATCTGCTTCGCCAGCGCGGCCACCTGGGCGGTCAGCCGCCGAAGTTCGGGATGTTTTGACTTCCGAAAACCTGCCACGCGCGCGATCTGTTCCTCACGACGGTTCGCCGTATCAATCGCAAGTATCTCATGGATGTCCTTCGGCAGCAGCAAGTCGTTCGCCGCATCCGAACATTGAATCTGAAGTTCCCAGGGAATCGACCGCTCGGACGCCTTGAGCGACAACTCGAGCCGCAACGAGGGTGACTGGATGACGTCGGGCAGCGCGTCCAGCTCAATAATCAGGATTGCTGAGCCTCCCTCCGGCCGCGAAATCTGCACACTGGATTTTGGCGCGCCGTCCACAGCCTTCGCCGTCTCATCCGTGGACAGCGAATGCTGCGTCTCCGCGGCATGCAGAGACAGCGGCTGTGCCGCGGCGGAACCTTCGATCAAGGCAAACGCCTTCAATTCATCCAGCTGGAAGCTCGCTTCCGGAGACGTTGTGATGGACTCGGTTCCTTCTGTCGCCGTCGCAGGCGTCCATTCCAAACGCAGCGCCGTCACGCGGGGCGCGGTCCAGGGCGCTTCGACGACGAGCCGCGTCTCGCCCGCGTCGAATGCAGGAATGAGCACGGACGCCCGCTCGGCATCCAGGAGGAGGGGCTGCTCATTGAGCTGGGCCAAAGTGGGCCTGATCGACTCCCACTGGACGAGGTCTCGACGCACGCGACCTTCCCAATCGGACAGGCCGTCTGCGATGGCGGTTTCGAATTGTGCAACAAGCGTCTGGAGTTCCGCTCGCTCCCGTTCGAGTGACGCCACTTTCGCTTCCAGCTCCGGCGCCGGAAGCTGCAACATGGGGGGCGCGTTACGACGGATTGTCGCGCCATAGTTCCCCACGCCGACTTCCGGCACGTTGTGGAAGAACGCGTACAGGCTGTAAAAGTCCCGCTGAGTGAAGGGATCGTACTTATGATCGTGACATCGCGCACATAGGAACGTTTGCCCCATCCAGACCGTCGCTGTCGTTTCCACACGGTCGGCACAATACTCAGCGAGGAACTCTTCGGGAATGATTCCCCCTTCCTCGTTGAGCATATGATTCCGGTGAAACCCTGTGGCCACGCGCTGCTGCAGCGTTGCTTCCGGCAACAGATCTCCCGCCAGCTGTTCGATGGTGAACTGATCAAATGGCATATTGGCATTGAAGGCGGCAATCACCCAGTCACGCCAGGCATAGGCTTCGCGGTCGCGGTCGACCTGATAGCCATTCGTGTCAGCGAACCGCGCTGCGTCCAGCCAGTCCACCGCCATCCGCTCCCCAAAATGCGGAGACGCGAGCAGCCTGTTCACCCAGTCGGTATAGACGCCGTCCTCCATGATGGATGTGGCCCCATCCGCGCTCGACGCGACGACCGCTGACATGTCCCGTTCAAACGCATCGAACTCGCCGGGCGTCGGCGGCAGTCCGGTCAGGTCGAGCGACAAACGTCGAAAGAGCGTCGCCCGGTCGGCCTCGGGAGAGGGACTGAGCCCGGCACGTTCCAGTTTCGCCAGGATGAAGTTGTCAATCGGGTTTCGCACCCACGCCGCGTGCTGGTTTTCTGGCGGCGAAATGCGCACAGGTGGGATGAACGCCCAGTGCTCCTCAAAAACCGCCCCCTCGCGAACCCATTGCCGCAGCATCTGCTGTTGCTCTTCGGACAACGACTTGCCCGAATCCGGCGGCGGCATGACAACGGCCGGATCGCGGCTTTCGATGCGTCTCACCAGTTCGCTGGCATCCGGATCTCCGGGAACAATCGGCCGCTGCCCGGAGTCCGCCGGAGCCAACGCCGCGTCCCGCACATCGAATCGCGCTCCGGACTGCCGATCGGCAGCATCGCGCCCGTGGCACGCCAGGCAGTGGCTGGCCAGGAGGGGACGAATGTCGCGATTGAACTCAATTGAGACTTCACCCAAAGGTTCGGCCTGCACAGTCGTGGGTAAAAGCGCCACCAATCCTGCCGTGGCCAGGCAGACAGTTAGACAACGGCTCACTGTGCGGCAAGTCAGCATGCGATTTGATCATCGATCTCGCGGAGTGCGGGCGCACCTCTGGTGCCCCTGTCCCCTTACGCTAATCAAATCGCCTCGCGGAGCCAACGCGGCGGCGCATCGATTTGGCGTTATTCAGCGAGTCCAACACGTCCGATGCCAGCGAACGTTGAGTCAATGTGCGTTAAAACCTTGAACCCGGCACCCACCCGAAACGTCCGCAAGGACGAAGTCGGCGAGCCTATCGCACGGTGGCATCCACGCCATTGAACCTGCCCCCAAACGACTCCACGCCCGGCAACCGTAAGCGGCCGGGCGTGGGAGGTCAGATTGAAAGTTGGCGAAGCGACTAAGCCGCCTGGCGTTGATGGAGCGATTCGGGCATCGTGAGAATGGCCGGTTCGGGCTGAGCCACGCAACCTTCCAGGAACGCTTCAAAGACCTGCATATCGAGGGCCGACGCGGACTGATTTTCGGGATGGAACTGGACGCCCAGACAGAACCAGTGATCGTCGATGGACTCATAAGCCTCGACGACGCCGTCCGGAGACGCCGCACTCACACGGAAGCACGGGGCCACCTGGTCGACCGCCATGTGGTGGTCGCTGTTCACGCGGATTTCTCCCGGTCCGTACACCTGATCCATTTTCGTTCCGGGCACAATCTCAATCAGATGCCGGTTGCAATCTTCCACTGGATCCCGGTGGTGCAGCGGCTTGAGGATGTCTTCTGGAATATGCTGGAACAACGTGCCGCCGCAGATGACGTTCAGTGTCTGCATGCCGGCGCCGCTCGCCAGCGTGGGGATCTTCATCTCATAACAAAGCCGCGCGAGTCGGCGGTCGAAATCCTCCCGGCGGAGCGGCATCACCCGTGTCGCCGGGTGACGGTCCAGGCCCAGCCGAATCGGGTCCAGATCCAGTTTACAACCGGTCAGCACAACGCCGTCGAGCGTCGCCAGGACCTGGCGCAGGTCGTCGTCTTCTCCCAGCGGCGGAAGCAGAACAGGAATGCCCTTGGCGGCAGTGACGCAGTCGTAGTATCCGGCATTGATCCAGGTCAGCGGGATGCTGTCCTTGCGTTCCGGGCGAAAATCGGAATTGAGGCCGATGATGGGTTTCTTGCTCATGGAGTGGGTCCTTCCTTGGAAAAAAATCAGCGACAGGCGATCCAACCTGACGCGTGCGGGAAATGCCGTGACGAGAAGCTTTCGTCAGCGTTTTGCGAGGTCGCCAGCAGGGCGGAAGCCAGACCAATGGCAACAGTCTGGAAGGTCGCAGAAGACCTCGGAGGCGAACAGAGACCGTCTGTTTCGCGACGCCGACGGGTGTTAACACACCAGTGGATCATAGCCGGGTGAACTCCTTTCACCGTGTACAGAGCCCGATCCGTCGGACTCGTACGAGAGGACAGACAAGCCGTCCTGCTCGCTGTCGACTGCTCACTCAACCTTCCAATGGCCGAGCCATCAATCAACAGGCGGAGGCTATGTCACAAAACTGCCGGTGTAAAGCAAAACATCGATCTTGTGGCGATCTCAACGCTGACATCCGATTGAACACAACATCTTGTACCGGAGGCCTGAGGGATGGTTTTGGATCGGCCTTTTGGGCATCCACTGGGGCAATTTTTGACTTGCCTCAAACGCCACCGCTCGCAGGTCGGACGTGCTTGCCGTAAGGTATCGCTGCTCGGTCGATTTCGAACAGCCGCGCTCCGAAAACGTGCGTAGAGGCTGTGACCGCCGTTCTTGCAACTCTTGCAAAGGGACAACGCATGCTTGTCGGATACGTCAGCAACGAACGATACGTCGCGTTGGGGGATGTGCAGTTTGAGTTTCGCGGCAGGAGCGGAGTTGTCGCCGCGCGATCGAACATTTCCGGTGCGGTCTATGCCGACGTAGCGCCCGGAGAATACGAGGTGGTGCTTGGCAAAGACGGGTATGGATCGAAAATTGTGACGATGGGGGTCCGCGAGAACGAGCCATACCATTTTCGGCTCCTCTCCGATGGATTGCTCGGCTACATGTGGCCCAAGTGCATCAAGTCCGGCGAGCGCTCCGAGTTTCGCGTGCATGCCGTCGAGGAGTACGAAGTCGAGCTATGGCGCTACGGGGCGCACAAGGAGTTCATCCGCCGCATCGGCACTTACGATGAGCATGGTCCCCGGGCGACCATGCAAATCACCCCCGACGGCGACTACACGCAAACCGGCGTGCAATGGAACAAGCACGGCTATCACAGCCTGGCGATGGGACAATACGTCGAGGCCCCCGAGCGCAGCGGCCTGTATTACCTGCACGCGCGCAGCAAGTCGGGCCGGTTTTTCAGCTTTCCCTGGGTGGTCGCGCCCCGCACGCCGCAAAACAAAATTGCAGTCTTTGCCTCCGACATCACATGGAACGCCTACAACAGCTTCGGCGGCCGCAGCAACTATATTCATGCCGACCGTTTTCCCCCCACGCCCACCATCAACTCGCGGCTCGAACTCAAGCGGTACACAGAGAAGGAGCACCGCACCTACGACCAGGACGACTACGCGCCGCTGTCGCTCGACCGGCCCGACCCTTACAACCACATTGACGAATTGGAGCAACTGACGGATCCGATCCGAGGCCGCCAGGGGTGCCACATGGCGGCGGCCGAATGGCGGCTGCTTGGCTGGATGGAACAAAAGAAGATTGCCTACGACTACTACAGCGAAACCCAGTTTCATTTCGACCAGGTGCCGCTCGACGAATACAAGGTGCTCGTCCTCAGCACGCATCCGGAGTATTGGTCCATCGACATGTACCGCCGGTTAAAGGCGTGGGTCTTCGAGCGCGGCGGCCGACTGATGTACCTCGGCGGCAATGGTCTCAATTGCGAAGTCGAGTTCCTCGATGATCACCGCATCGTCTACCAGAACACGAACTGGAGCCACTCGGAGCCTCAATTTGCCCCCGACGGTCGCGAGTATGAGAGCCGCTTTGACAAACGGTACGAATCGGAAGCCAATCTGCTCGGCGTCGTATTCACCTTCGACGGAATCATGACGGCCGCCCCCTATCGTGTGATCGACTCCGGCCACTGGTGCTTTGAAGGCACGGGTCTCAGGAACGGCGATCTGTTCGGCGAACGGAGTCTGCATCAGCGCGTCCCCGGCGGCGCATCGGGGCACGAAACGGATAAAGTCTCCGCTCAATCTCCGGACAATGTGCGCGTGCTCGCTCAGGGGCTTAACCCTGGTGACGGCGGAGCCCACATCGTCATCCACGAGCCCGCCGGCGGCGGAGCCGTGTTCTCCGTGGGCTCGATCTGCTGGCCCAGCTCCATTCTGGTCGACGACGCCGTCTCGCGCATCACAGAGAACGTCCTGCAGCGTTTCGTGGAGTGATGCCCGCGCCGGGCAGTTTGCGTTGACGCGCGCGGCCATCGAGTGCCGCCGTTGCGGCACTTAAGTCAGCGCTGCAATCGGCTTACCACCGGGAAGGATGGGCACCGGGCGGCCCGCGAAGTCGGTCAGTTCGCGGGTCGGATCGATCCGGAGATGCCGATACACTGTCGCCAACAGATCCTGGGGCGTGACCGGATTGTGCAGCGGATACTCGCTCTTCGAGTTTGTCTCTCCCACGACTTGCCCCATCCGCAGCCCGCCGCCGGAAATGAACGCGCTGAACGCCTGCGGCCAATGGTCCCGTCCCAGACCGATCTGATTCGAGAAATTCGTCGGCGCATGCGACAACCGCGGCGTGCGACCGAATTCGCCCATCGCAATCACCATCACCCGCTCGTTCAGGCCGCGATCGTACAGATCGGTGATGAGCGCGGTCAGTCCCTGATCCATCTGCGGCAACCGCTCGCGTTGAGCATAGTCGAGATGGAACGCCGACGCATGATCGTCCCAACTGAAGTGCTGCGTGGTGTTGTTCGGCGCCGTCGCATCAATGTTGATCACGGCCACTCCGGCTTCCGCCAGTCGCCGCGCCAGCAGGCAGCTTTGCCCCCAGCGGTGCCGCCCATAGCGGTCGCGTTTCTCGGGTGATTCCTGCGTCAGATCGAACGCGTCGGCCACCTGGCGGCTGGTCAGGATCTGGAAAGCCGACGACCGAAACTCGTCGATCGCTTCGAGCGACCCGCCCTGATCAAGGTCGCGGCGGAACCGATCAAACTGTGCCACCAGCGAACGCCGATTGTCGAAGCGTTCGTTGTGGATGCCCGATGCGAGGGTGAGATTGGGCGGCGAAAACTTCTCGACCGACGGGTCGCCCGTGTCGAATGACTTCTGACTGACGCCTAGATAGGCCGGCCGCGTCATAAATGGTGACCGCTGGACGCCGATGTACTGCGGCATGCCGTCCGCGCGTGGCCCGCGCACATGGCTGGCGATCATCCCGAAATCCGGATGCTCCGAATGCGCCTGCGACGTCGGGTCCGGCTTGCTCGGCGTCTTGCCGGTCAGCACTTCAATGCTGCCGTCGTTGTGGGCCGACATTTCGTGATGCAGCGACCGGATGACCGAGAACTTGTCCGCCATCTGCGCCTGCAGCGGCATGTATTCACAGATCTCAAGGCCCGGCACATTGGTGCGAATGGGGTTGAGCGGCCCGCGGTACTCGCTGGGCGCATCGGGCTTCATGTCGTACGTCTCAAGCTGGCTCGGCCCGCCCCACATCCAAAACAGGATGACGGACGTCTCCGCGTCGGCGTCCCCGGCGGCCGCACGTCGCGCAAGCACGTCGGACAACGTCATGCCGCCCAGCGCGAGCGTGCCGACCCTCAGAAATTCGCGCCGACGAGTCGGTCCGTTGCAGAGACTCGGTCTTACGGTCATTGCAGATGGCCCCTGAAAGCGTGGCATCGGATGCAGCAGCGCTGAACAGAATTCTAACGCGGCCCGGCCTGCCGGCTCAATGAACCTTTGTGCTCGCCGTTGATTCCAGGTGCAGGACCGGATTTCGGTAAGGACGTGTCGCCTGATGGTTCGCGGGAGGGACACGCAGGATGTCCCGAAGGCCGCTCATCCCTGCATGAGCTCCTCCATGCAGGAATAGGGCGTAATGCACTCCCAAACCGACGGCTTTGACGTCGATCAATGGGGAGCCGGCCCTCGTGCTCGCCCGTTGCGCATCGGCCGCGTCCCCAGCGGCGTTCGACGGCAAAGCCGTCGGCTTGGGAGTGGACGCCACGGCGATCCTACATTCGGGATTCCTCGTGGATGAGTGGATGATTCCTCCTCCTCATCCCGACCGTCGATCCCGACCGTCGCTGAACCTCGTGATTGGACCGACCAGGTACCGACCTTGGCGACTGACCCATCCGCCGAACCGGCCGAACCGGCCAGAAATCGCTCGGCGGCTGTTCCCGGGCGGCCCTGGATCGCGACCGTTCGAGCGACATTGAACAGACTCCCAACAGCCGGTCGACAGGCCGCGGCGGCCCTAAATCCCGTCGAGGTATGACGTTCACGCGAATTTCACCAATCTCGACTCAACCACAACATTTAGTGTTGACGATCTACTCGGCGTCAGTATATTGGGTCTTTAGTGATGTTATTGCCACCTCACACCCGTCGTGGGGGATTGCGCAAAACAGAGCGGTTTCCTGCTCACGAGGAGCCTTGATTGAAACCGATGTTCAGTGTAAATGTGAACACACCCTTGATGTGTCCTGCGAAACGCGGACCTCGGCAAGGGCACTTCAGGAAGTAAAAAGAAAAGACCGCGTGCGGAGGCCCGGACTCCCTGGGCTGTCCCTCTACATGCTGAGGGCAGTCGCCCATTGCTGGGCTGTCGACCATCAGGTGTCGTCTGCGTCCTCCGCTGCGCGGAGCGGTTCGATCGCCATGCCAGTCAGACCGATGTGGCGGCAGGCTGAGGCGTTATGTGTCGGACGAGTGAATGAAACGATGATTTTTTCTGAGTTGCCTGTTGTTCTGTAACCCTGAGCGTCAGCGAGGGGCTCTATGCCATCCCTCGCTGACGCTTCGGGTTACGACATGTCCGGGCCGATCGTGCCCCCAAACGATGACGCGTCCGTGTGAGACCGTCTGATATCGCCTGCCAACGCCGAGGAGGAACCTCATGATTCGTACGCAACAGGAATGGTTGGTTCGCAAGCGCGACGGGCGCACGGTGCCGTTCGACAGCCAGTTGATCGAGCGGGCGATCACCAACGCCTTCCGCGCGGAACTCAATCTGGCGGAAAATCAGCCGCTCGACGACGAACTCGCAGCGGATGTGCACGGCATGACCGCCGAAATCGGCAACGAAATCGGTGAAGCAGCCAGCACTGACAAGGGGGTCGACGTCGAGAAGGTTCAGGACGTCGTGGAGATGCTCCTCATGCGCCGCGGCCATTACCGCGTCGCTCGACGATATATCGTTTACCGCGCCGAGCACGCCAAAATGCGGGCGCTGCGCGGCGAACCAGAAATGGAGCAGTCGGTCGAACCTCCGCGAATTCATGTCGAACTCGAAGACGGCGTTCGCATCCCCTTCGATCAGACCCGCATTCGCCGGCGGCTCACCGAAGCCTGTCACGGACTCGAAAATGTCTGTTCCATCGACGAACTGGCCGAGGACGTCCTGCGTTCCGTCTATGACGGGATCACTTCCGAAGAGATCTACCGCGCCATGATCCTCGCCTCCCGCGCCCGGATCGAGCGCGATCCCGCCTACGACACCGTCGCGTCGCGGCTCATGTTGATGGTCATCTACAACGAGGCCCTTGGCGAGGCGCCCCCCGATAAGCGGCTCAACCGCCTGTATCGCAATCAGTTCGAGCACTACCTGATCGACGGCATCATGGCCGATCGGCTCACGCCCGAACTGCGAAACTTCAATCTCACCAAAATCGCCGACGCCCTCCAGCCGCAACGGGATCGGCTCTTCAAGTATCTCGGTCTGCAGGCGATCTATGATCGCTATCTCCTGCACATCGAAGGCCGACGCATCGAGACGCCGCAATACTTCTGGATGCGCGTCGCCATGGGGCTGGCTGTGAATGAGTCGAGTGCCGAGAGTCCAGAGGCCGTCGCCGAGGGCGATTCCCGTTCTCAACTCTCCCGCGAAGATCGCGCCATCGAATTTTACAACGTCCTCTCGACATTCCGATTTACATCGGCCACACCCACGCTGTTCAATTCGGCCACGCCGCATCCGCAGCTCAGCTCGTGTTACCTGTCGACCGTCCAGGACGATCTGGAGCACATCTTCAAGTCCATCTCCGACAACGCCCGGCTCTCCAAGTGGGCCGGCGGACTGGGCAACGACTGGACCAACATCCGTGCGACCAATTCCCACATTCACGGCACGAATGGCCAGTCCCAGGGGGTGATCCCCTTCCTCAAGGTCGTGAATGACACGGCTGTGGCCGTCAACCAGGGGGGCAAGCGCAAAGGGGCGGTCTGCTCTTATCTGGAGACGTGGCACCTCGACATCGAGGAGTTTCTCGATCTCCGCAAGAACACCGGAGACGACCGCCGCCGCACGCACGACATGCACACCGCCAACTGGATTCCCGACCTGTTCATGAAACGGGTCCGGGAGAACGGCGAGTGGACGCTCTTCAGTCCCGACGACGTGCGTGACCTGCACGACCTGTTCGGCCGCGCCTTCGAGAAGCGATACACGGAGTATGAGCAAGCCGTTAAAGAGGGTGACATCAAGCTCTACCGTCGCGTTTCGGCCGTCGAACTCTGGCGGAAAATGCTCACGCGGCTGTTCGAAACGGGGCACCCCTGGATCACGTGGAAAGATCCCTCCAACATCCGCTCTCCGCAAGATCACAAAGGGGTCGTCCATTCGAGCAATCTCTGCACGGAGATTCTCCTGAACACGTCCCCCGAAGAAACCGCCGTTTGCAATCTCGGGTCGATCAATCTCCGCGCACACCTCGTTCCTACCGATGACTCGCATCGCCGCGACCCGGAGGGGAGCGCTTCACTCCGCGGCACGGTCAAACTCGATCTGGTTCTTCTCGAGCAAACCGTCCGCACTGCCATGCGAATGCTCGATAACGTCATCGACATCAACTACTACCCGACGCCCGAAGCCCGCACATCGAATCAGCGGCATCGGCCGGTCGGCCTCGGCATCATGGGATTCCAGGACGCCCTCGCCACGCAGGGCATCAGCTATGCCTCGCAGGAAGCCGTCGAATTTGCCGACCGCAGCATGGAGGCCGTCTCCTACTTCGCCATTCTCGCCTCAGCCGATCTCGCCAGAGAGCGGGGCACGTATTCGTCCTACGCCGGCTCGAAATGGGATCGCGGATTGCTCCCCATCGATACCGTCGAGCTTCTCGAAGAAGAGCGCGGACTGCCCATCAACGTCGACCGCTCCCAGACGATGGACTGGAAACCCGTCCGCCAGGCGGTCAGCCGCTACGGCATGCGAAACTCCAACTGCATGGCCATCGCCCCCACCGCCACGATTTCCACCATCATCGGCGTCACGCAGTCGATCGAGCCGAGTTACTCCCATCTGTATGTGAAGAGCAACCTCTCCGGTGAATTCACGCAGATCAACATCGAACTGGTCGACGAACTCAAGGCCCTCGACCTCTGGGATGCCGACATGCTCGATTCCATCAAGTACTACGACGGTTCCCTGATGGCCATCGACCGCGTGCCGGAGCACATCAAGGCCCGCTATCTCACGGCCTTCGAGGTCGATCCGGCGTGGATTATCGAATGTGCTGCGCGGCGGCAGAAGTGGATCGACATGGGCCAGTCGCTCAACCTCTATATGCGGGAACCGAGCGGCAAAAAGCTGCACGAGATGTACACACTCGCCTGGAACACGGGGCTCAAAACGACCTACTACCTCCGCACACTCGCGGCGACACAGGTCGAAAAGAGCACGCTCGACGTCAATAAGTTCGGCATTCAGCCCCGCTGGATGAAGAATGCATCCGCCAGCGGCGAGATCCGCATCGATCGCGAAGAGAAACTCGAACCAACCGCCGCGATGGTGGGCGCTGCGTGCGATCCCAATAACCCCGACTGCGAGGCGTGCCAGTAGCACGTTTCGCCACAACCGCTCGTTGAGCCGCGCCCCAGCCAGGAGCGCTCCTTTCGACCGTTCCAGTGACTTCCAGCGGGCCCCCTGATGTACCACCCCTCGCGGGGACAATCGAGTGACACCGTAAGGCTCGCCCATGTCTCAGGGAAAGCGAACATGGCTGCCAGCCTGGATCAAAGGGAAACCGACGCGCCGGCAACTGGTCCTGGCAGCCGCCGTCTGCGGCCTGCTGGCGATCATCGTCGTCTGGTTCCGCGCCGGCCCCGGGGCGACGCCCCCCGTGTACGAAGTCTTCGTTCAGACCAACACCCCTGGCGAAGACCGCGACGAAACGGCTCGCGAAATCCAGCACTACCTGTCAAAAGACTTTCCGCCGGACGAGTACGAATACGTCGGCATCGTGGCTCAGCAACTCCCGACGCCGCATTCCCCATCCACAACAACCTATGTCCTGTTCAAACGAAAGTAACAGACATTTCACCACTCGACGTGCGACGATCCATCGCCCCGCCACCCCCGTTTCGCCGCGGACCATGTGGACAACACAAGAAAACGCACGCACGGCGCCAGCAACGCAGCGACGTAGGGTGCATGCAGCGCAGCGAAATGCACCACAAAGGGCCGACCAATGTCCAATTACCGACGCTGGTACCAACCCGGAGGAACATATTTCTTCACGGTCGTGACCTACGGTCGCATTCCGATTTTCGCCAAACTCCCGGCCCGCACGCTGCTGGGCGAGGTGATGCGTTCCGTAAAGGAAGAAGTGCCTTTCGAGACAGTAGCGATTGTCCTCCTGCCCGATCACCTGCACACCATCTGGCAACTGCCGGGCGGTGATCATGATTTTTCGACCCGCTGGAAACACATCAAATCCCAATTCACAAATCGCTGGCGGAAGACCGATGGTGCCGAAGCAAGGCGAACAGAATCTCAGGTTAAGCGAGGCAATCGCGGCGTGTGGCAACGGCGATTTTGGGAACATTTAATCCAGGATGAACACGACCTGGAAGTTCACGTCGATTACATCCATTACAACCCGGTGAAGCACGATTATGTCACCCGGCCGTGGGATTGGGAGCCGTCTACGTTCCGCCGTTACGTCGCCCTCGGCCATTACGACCAGAATTGGGGTCGCACCGAGCCGAACCACATCCGAGCGATGAAATTGGAATAATCACCGTACACAACCGTAGGGTGCATGGAGCGAAGCGAAATGCACCACGAACAACCAGAGACCGTCCAATCCGGAACAGCAGACAATGAGTCCGCCCATCGCAGAAATGCACGCGTCACAACAATCGATGCCGCACCCCGGTGCTTGACTAGTAAACAATGGAGTTGCCATGAGATCTTACGTCAATTCAGCGTCTGGAATTGAAGGATACAACTTCGGCGACGCATGGATTCATGTTCGCTTCAGAGATGGCAAGTCATACGAATATCGCTCACCACCAATTTCCCGCCATCATATCGAGAAGATGAAACACCTCGCCGATTCGCAAGACGGCCTCAATACCTACATCAACCAAAATCGCGATGTCTATATGGCCGGTAAACCAGTGATGTAGAGTGCATGCAGCGAAGTGCTCCACGAGCAATCAATCTGAAGCAACGACCATAGCAAATGTGTGTCACACTAACTCGCGAGGTGACCCCATTCGATATCGCCCCTCGGTGCATTCCGCGTTGCTTCATGCACCCTACTTGCTTAATTCCCGAAAGGACTCCTCTGATGTCGATTTGTTCTGATACTCAACTTTTTCATGATGGTGGCACGATGGTCATTTCCGATACGAAGAAACCGAAGGCTGATGAGCGCGTGCCGCAAGCGGTGATTCCTGATCTGCATGACGGGCAGGTCGATACGGGCCGCATTGATGCCGACGCGAAGCGCCTGGTCAACTGTGCCAAGGTCGATGTCAATCAGTTGATGCCCATCAAGTACAAGTGGGCTTGGGAGCATTACCTCAACGGGTGTGCGAATCATTGGATGCCGACTGAAGTGCCGATGACGAAGGACATCGAGATCTGGCGCTCCGACAAGCTCACGCCGGATGAGCGGCTGGTGATTATGCGGAACCTGGGGTTCTTCTCCACGGCCGAGTCGCTGGTCGGGAACAACCTCGTGCTGGCGATCTTCAAGCATGTGACGAATGCCGAGTGCCGTCAGTATTTGCTGCGGCAGGCGTTTGAAGAGGCGATTCATACGCACACATTTTTGTACGTGGTGGAGAGCCTGGGCCTCTCGGAGGGAGAGGTGTTCAACATGTACCACGAGATTCCGGCCATCGCGAAGAAGGACAAATTCGAGATGGAGCTGACGACGGAGATTCTCGATCCGGACTTCTCGACCGAGAGCTTCGCCGGGGCGCAGGGGTTCCTCAAGAACCTCATCGGGTACTACATCATCATGGAAGGGATTTTCTTTTACAGCGGGTTTGTCATGGTGCTGTCGTTCCATCGCCGCAATTTGATGACGGGGATCGGCGAGCAGTTCCAGTACATCCTCAGGGACGAAACGATCCATCTGAACTTCGGCATCGACCTGATCAACGGCATCAAGGCCGAGAACCCGGAGATCTGGACGGAGGAGTTCCAGCAACAGATGATCGACCGCGTCAAGCAGGCGGTTGAATTGGAGATTGCCTATGCGAAGGACTGCCTGCCGCGCGGCATTCTGGGCCTCAACGGCGACCTGTTCCGCGACTACGTGCAACACGTGGCGGACCGGCGTCTGGAGCGCATCGGGCTGCCGGTCCAGTACGGATCGAAGAACCCGTTCCCCTGGATGAGCGAGACGATGGACCTCTCGAAGGAGAAGAACTTCTTCGAAACGCGTGTGACCGAATATCAGTCGAGCGGAGCCCTCAGCTGGGATTGAGGGGTGCTATCAAGTCACGGAGCACGCCACGAATAAAGCCCGCGGGTTGTGACCCGCGGGCTTTCGTCATGTTGTCCGCGTGGACCGGCTCACTCGCGGGTGATGAATTCGTCGAGGTTCATGATGATGCGGGCCGTGGCGATCCAGGCGGCGGCTTCGGGGGCTTCGGTTTCCGGTGGGAGTTCTTCGCCAGCGAAAGTTTTCGCCGCCCCTGGATTGGCCGTGTAGTAGTCGCGAGCGTCGGAGAGCAGATCGAGCAGGCTATTGAGTTCCGCGGGCTCCGGTGAACGCGCGACGCAAAGGCGGAAGGCGTGTTCGAGCCGCACGGGGTCGTTGGTGTTGACCTCGGTCAGTACGCGTCGCGTCAGTGCGCGAGACGCATCGACGAACACGATGTTATTGAGAGTTGTGAGTGCCTGGATGGGCGTGTTGGATGTGCGGCGTTCGACGCAGGTCACGTTGGCGTCCGGGCAGTCGAAGGCGACGAGCGTGGGGTGCGCGGCTGTGCGTTTGAAAAAGGTGTACATGCCACGACGGTAGATGTCGTCCTGCGGAGCGACGCCGTGCGGCTTATCGGGCCGCGTGTTCCAGTCGCTGTTACCCCATTTGAAGTTGTTGGCATAGCTGAGTGCCGCGATATCGGTCGGGAGGGGCGGGAAGACGCTCGGGCCGCCGATGCGTCTCTGCAGCAGGCCGCTCGTCGCGAGATGCAGGTCGCGCACAATTTCCGCCTCGACGCGGAAGCGATTCTGCCGATAGAGCAGCGCGTTCTCGGCGTCGACGTCCAGCAACTCCGGCCGATGTGCGGACGATTGGCGATAGGTGTTAGAGAGAAGGATGGTCTTGATCAACTGCTTGCGACTCCAGCCGAGACGCATGAATTCGGTGGCCAGCCAGTCCAGCAGTTCGGGATGCGTGGGGGCTTCGCCGCGGACGCCGAAATCGTTGACCGTTTTGACAAGCCCCCGTCCGAACAGGTGCGACCAGATGTGGTTCACGGCGACGCGGGCAGTCAGTGGGTTATCCTCGGCGACGAGCCAGTATGCCAGATCGAGCCGATCGGGGTCGGCGTCGGGTCGCCTGGACTCGAACGTGTGCAGCACTTCGAGCGGCGCGGCATCGACCGGCCCCAGCGGTTGGAGAAAGTCCCCCCGTTTGAGGACGTGCGTTTCGCGGCGGTTCTTCGTCCGCTCCTGCAGAACGGCGACCTGCATCTGCGGATCGAACGGGGCCGACTTCTGGAATCGGTCGACTTCGGCCTGACGTTTTTTGACGTCCGCATCCAGGCTGGCGAAGTAGTCGAACAGTTCGGCGGCCTGCTGCGACGTTCGTTCGCCCTCGGCCGTGAGAATCTTGCGGACGTCGGCCGGCAGTTCGAGCAGCTCGACATCCATGCCGGTCATCGCCGACAACCGAAACTTACCAATGGTGTGCGGAGAAAAGTCATACTGTTGCTGCAATCGGATGGTCAGGACAATGCTTTTCCCATCGACGGCCTCCACCGGCCCGTCGAATGCAAAATCGGCCTCATGATTCCGCCCCTGTTGGGGACCAATGGCCCAGCCATTCTTGTCGTTGAGTTTTCCGATCGCGTCGGCGACGGGGTACTTCTCCTGCGCGTGATCGGCCCGCGCCGCGACGAACTTCAATGTTTCAGTTGCGGCGTTTTCGTCGTCACCGATACGCACATCGGCGGTGATCTGGCTGAGGACGATGTTGCCAGTTCCGGCGCGGCCCGGGCCGTTCTGCGGGAGCGACTCGTCCGTGAGGACCTCCAGTTTCAACCCGGTGATCGGGCGATCGAGCACGGCCGTTACGATGTAAACGTCCTTCGGCGGCTTCTCTCCCGAGGCGAGAATGGAGCCATCCTCCTGCACCGAGAGCGTTGCACCAGATTCCGAAGCAACGCTCTGAACACTCAGCGGATGAAATGTTGCGGGGGACGCGGCGACGTCGGCGATTCGCTGCTGTTGCTCCCGGATCCAGGCATCGAATGCGGGCCGGAGCGCTTCTTTCGCTTCTTCGAGCGGCCGAGTCAGTTCGGCCAGCTTGCCGTCGAACTCGGCCTTCTTGTGGACATACTCTTCCAGCGCGGAATGCGACGACGGCAGCGACGAACTGGTTTCATCCCCATTGTTGAAGAACGCAAACAGCTGGTAATACTCTCGCTGACTGATGTCGTCGTATTTATGAGAATGGCAGCGGGCGCAGCCGACAGTCAGACCGAGCCAGGCGGTGCCGAGCGTCTCGACGCGGTCGAAGACGGCTTCGACGCGCCACTGCTCCTGATCGGTGCCACCTTCGGTATTGGTGAGCGTTTGCCGGTTGAAAGCGGTCGCCAGGAGTTGGTCCGACGTCGGCGCGTCGAGCAAATCGCCCGCCAGTTGTTCGATCGTGAACTGATCGAACGGCACGTCATTGTTGACGGCTTCGATGACCCAGTCACGAAACTTCCAGGCGTTGTAGCGGGGGTTGTCCTTTTCATAGCCGTCGGAGTCGGCATAGCGGGCCGCATCGAGCCAATGCCGGCCCCAGCGTTCGCCAAAATGGGGCGATCGCAACAGTTCGTCGACGAGCCGCTCGTAGGCATCCGGCGACTCATCCTGTACGAACGCGTCGACAGCCTCCGGATGCGGCGGAAGTCCGAGCAGATCGTAATACAGTCGCTTGATCAACGTGTGTCGATCGGCGGCAGGTGACGGTTCGATTCCGGCATCAATCAGACGCGCGCGAACGAACGCGTCGACAGGATTGGCGGCCTGCGCGCTCGCTGCGCCCTGCGGAGGGTCGTATCGGCGGATCGGCTGGTAGGCCCAATGGGGCGATGGTTCTTTGGGAGCATCGACGCCGTCGGGCCACGCGGCTCCCGTATCGATCCAGGATTTCAACAAAGTGATCTGTTCCGTGGTTAGCGGGTCGCCGTCCGGGGGCATTCTGGTTGCCGGGTCGTCGCTCGAAATCCGCTGGATGAGCGGGCTCTCGGCGGATTTGCCGGGGAGGATGACCTGTCCGCTGTCGCCGCCCGACAACGCGAGCGACTTCCTGTCGAGCCGCAATCCGGCCTCGCGGGCGTCCGCCCCATGACACTCAAAGCATCGCGATTCGAGGAGCGGGCGAACCTCGTTGAGGAAGTCTGCCGCGTCGTCGGCGCACACCGTTGGCAGATCGAAGCTAGCGGCGAAGAACGTTCCCACGAGAAGCACTGTGGGCAGCAGGCAGAGTCGAAGCATCATGTCGGCAGAGCCCTCTGAGGCGGGACAATGGGGAGGGAACGAGCACGTTGTCGCGTGAACGAGTCGCTCGTTGCATCGCCGGGACGCCGCCCGGACGGATGCACGCGAAGCCATATGTCGTCAGTCAAGCACACGGCAACTGGAGTGTCAAGACGTGCCGTCGACGGCGGACCTTCAGGGTATCGAAGCGAATTTCGGCAGATTCAGAAAATCTTGGGTGGCATGCCGTCACGGCCTGAGCCGGGTCAGCATGCCCTGCGGGTTTCCGGCATGCTCACCCGCCTCGCGGCGTG
The DNA here is from genome assembly GCA_019636315.1 of Planctomycetaceae bacterium. Classification (GTDB taxonomy): domain Bacteria; phylum Planctomycetota; class Planctomycetia; order Planctomycetales; family Planctomycetaceae; genus JAHBXU01. The sequence continues at coordinate 20,161 of JAHBXU010000002.1, forward strand.
AGAGCATCGCCCCCATCAGGGACTCCACAATCAACCGTGACGACACCCGACCTTCAGGAATGGGGACTGCGAACGCGATCATTTGCAGGGGGATGGGGGGGGGGTGCGGTCACGCGGTGCGGATGCTGGGCGTCGTACGACCTCTCCCCCGCAGACCGCATGTCGCCCGATGAGTCGGTCCGTCGGATCACGACCATTGTGACGTCGTCATGTTGTCGAACGCCCCTTGAGAAGGACGTGGCGGCATCGATCAACCTTCGGATCAATTGTTCCGAGGTGCACGAGCCGGCAACCTGGACCTCGTGAATCATGCGGGTCCGCCCGAACAGTTCGTTGGCGGGGGAGTGCCGCTCCTCGAGCCCGTCGGTCGTCATCAACAATGTTTCACCGACGTGAAATGCGCGGCTGGAGGATGTTGTATACCTTGCCTCACGGGTCAGTCCCAGCGCCAGGCTTTCGCTTCGCAACTCCTCATAGGTGCCGTTCGGACGGATCAGAAGTCCCGCGTGTCCCGCCGTTGCGTAGGTATAGTGCATCGTTTCCGGATCGAGTTGCACGATCATCAGCGTGACGAAGATCTCATCCGGGGCGTCGTCCAGCAACCTGCGGTTGATGCTGGCCAGAATCTTGCCAAGGTCGTGTTCGGTCTTCACGAGGCTGCGCAGGGCCGACCGCACTTCGCTCATGATGAGCGACTGCCCGACGCCGTGCCCACTGACGTCCCCGATGACAAATCCGTGCCGCCCGCCGGGCATTTACCGCGGGCGTCAATCGTAGTAGTCTTGCCAGGCCGTTCGGCCAGCGTAGCGACCCCAGACCATCGACCTTCAGATCGCCCGAAGGCTCTCACAGGATACAGGTTCATACTGAATGCGATGCGCGTCGGTTGCTACCAGCTGGCAGCTGGCGATCTCGGCTGGTCAGCTTTGCTGGCCCCCTGAGTCAAACTGGCGGCAAACCACGTCCCAGGCGGGACCGAAGCAATCAAGCCGCGGGTTAAGGCAGTCTTCACAGTGCCGATATAAACATCGGGTGGCATCAGAACAGGAACAGCCACTTCCGCCGCAGGCGCGAAATCAGTACTGATCGCCACTTTGATGGTGTGTCAGTTTGCCTGTGCTTTCTGCAGCGTGGCGCGACCACGAGATGTGCATCGCAAATTTGCCAGCTACCGCGGACAGACAGATCGATGACAACCACGAATGGTAGATCAGAAGTCCAATTTGCATGATCGATGTCTGTCATTCGCAAAACACGGGAGACGCTGCGCGTTCCGCGTTCGCTCGTTGCGGATTTGTTGTGGTTCACGGTGCATCGGGTGTGCGGGGCGTTGCCCGTTCCTCCTCAAGATGCCTCGTCTCCCCATGATATCTTTCCCTGGCGCCGGGATCGGCAGGAATCCCTCGCGGTCCCGCTCCAGCGGACGGTGCGTTCAGGCGGAGACCTCAAACTTTCGCGGCCATTGCTGGTACGCCTCCCAGTACGTTTTCTTCAAAGCAATCTCGTCCTCCTCTGCGGCGGGTTGCCTGCGGCCGCGCTGATCAATGGCACGCGAGACGAGCGTATGTTCGCCCGGCCCGACTTCCCCCAGATTGATCGAGAAGAAGATCCACGAATACGGATCGCGCGGCTCTGCGTCGAGCACCGCGGGTCGCCACTCGCCGTCGTTCAATTGCACCTCGACGCCGGCGATCTCAGCAGCATTGTGATTCCACACGGCGCCGTACGCCTTCAGCGGGATCTGGCCGTCTCGCGACTCCTGACGCGTGACTCGCGCGACGATCGACTTCAGATTCATCGGCCCGACGGAGCTTTCGACGAAGACGACCTCATCGCCCTGCCGTTCTCCACGCACCGTCACGTAGTCGCGGCCCATGTAACGTCCCATGTAGCGGCGATCGCGGATTTCAATTCGCCGAAGCCATTTGACATTGGCGATACCATACCAGCCGGGAACGATGAGCCGCACTGGAGCCCCGTTGCGGTGTTCAATAGGCTCGCCGTTGCGTTCGTACGCCAGCAGCAGCGGCATCCGGAGCGCATCTTCCAGTGACAGGCTGCGACCGAACGGGACTTCGACCTTAAGCTCATTCCTGGTTCCGGGGCGAAGCGTCTCTTCCTGAGTATCGTGTCCAAAAAACACGATCTCCTGTCCTTCCGGACGGATACCGCATTGCTGCAGCAAAGGCACGAGCGGCGTACCCGTCCAGCGGCTGTTGTAAATGGCGTTCATGAACCCGCTTGACGCACCGTTGCCGGAGCATTCGAGCGTCATCAGCTGCTCGTGCCGCGGAAGCTGCTTCAGGTCGTCCAGCGTCAATTGCAACGGACGTTCCACCAGGCCGCCAATCTCCAGTTGATAGCCGTCCGTCGCGACCTCCGGAATGCCGTAGTGCTGGACATTAAATGCCTGATCCTGCGGCGTGATCCAACTGTCAAGCGTTTCCCAGTCGAGCCGGTTGGGGGGCGTACGCGGTACATCAAGAAACGGAACCAGTTCTTCTCCGTTCGCCTGAGTGGGAAACACGAATCGCGGATGCGCCATGAGCGCGGCCCCCATCGCCGCGGACGACAAACCCCAACGGACCACGTCACGACGGGAGATGGGATGCTCGAACATGCTCACCTCACTTCAAGGATGTCTCACAACGGGGACCATTGGCCCGTCGCCCGTGAGACGATTTTTTTGTTACGACCGCTGGACGAGTCCCGGACTCCGGCGACAGGCCGCTCTTCAAGGTAGCGTCTTATGCGTGGGGGAAACGTGCACCTCGACGGTCGATGTTTCGCTCGACGTGACAACCACTTCGCCCTTCCAGCGGAGCTGGCCAGCCGGATGGACCATTTCCAGAGTGTAGCGGCCCGGCGGCACATCTTCGAACCGGAATCGTCCGTCTTCACCGGTGACAGAAAAGAATGGGTGGTCAAACACATACACCCACGCGCGCATGCCACCATGAAACACGCAGCCCAGATTCACTGGCGCCCCGGCGCCGCCGGCCCGCTCAAATCGATAGGTGTACTCATCCTCCGCTTCCAGATTGACGTTGAATGTGGCGATGTCGGCCGTCGACTTGATGTTGTGCGTCGTCAGATCGCTGTTGGTAAACCTCAGACTCTGCCCGGCCTGGATTGCGGTGGTCTCAGGCACAAACTGATAGTTGAACTGGTCGATGGTGCACACCGGATCCGCGGGAGGCGATGGTGCGAACTTCAACCCGCGCCCGCGAAGCGCGACGACCGCTTCGGCCAATGCACCGGATTTCGCATCTTTGACATAGTAGCGCTGAAATCTCCAGGGGCGCGCGGCGTCCGTCTCATAAAGCACGCGGCCCTCGACCGTACCGCCGGACGCAGTTGTCACGATGACCTTGTCTGAGGTGATGGCGAGTCGGGCACAGATCCCGATCACACACACGATGCAGAGGTTTCGCAACAAAGCGCGTCTCATCAAGCACGTTCGGATCACTAGTTCTCCGCGATGACTTCCGGAGGGAACTCCCGCAGGGCCCGACTGAAGTACAGCAGCAGCACCGCAGGGGCGCCCAGTTCGGCGACACGGACTAACGATTCCGGGTAGCCCACGGGCCCCAGTTCGATCATTCGCGAACTTGCTGTCACAAAACCCCAGACCATTGAACCGACGAGGATTGGTTTGGACCGCGTCACCAGGACATTGAGCGCCAGCGCCATGGACACGCCGCCCAGCGCCCCGAGCCACAGACGGGTCACTTCATCGGACAGCACGACGCCTCCCGCACGTTCCGCAACGGACTCGACCAATGTCAGCAAGGGGCCGGAAGTCACACATTGCAGCACGGCCAGCAGCCCCATCCCCAGGTATGTGAGGAAAACGCCCGCGCGGAGCATCCACATCGACACGACTGTCCGGCCCAGGTGGGATTTGAGGCGCGGCGGCCAGAAGTCCAGGATCAACAATGCAAGTGGAGCCAGAAATCTCAGGCTCTGTTCCATCACTTGAAATGCCGCCAACGCGTCGACGCCGTGGACCAGCGGTGCAACAGCGACGGCAGTGAACCACACAATCGCCGGCAGGAGCGTCGGCCACGATGGCCGGAGCGCCGTAAGGATTCCACAAACCAGCAAACCATAGGCAGCCCCAACGTCCATCTGACTCGCGCTGTCGGCGGGCCAGTCGAGGTCGGTCATCAGAAACGTGGCGATGGGTGACGATGTCCCTGCCGAGAGTTTCTGCGCGGCCGCCCCCAGGCATTGCACCGCGACGGTCACACGCAAAGTGGCCTTGATCCACGTCAGACCGCGCGGACGCAGGTAGTCGCGATAGGGGACGGGGTCATTCACAAGTCAAATCGATCGGCCGAACGTGGCGAACCAACCTACCGCCGTCCGCCCATCGACAAGATCTGGCGGAAGCTTTCCCAGCATAAGAAGGCGGCGACTCCCAGAAAAGCCACTCGCAAGCCGACACCCGTTGGAGAGCATCCGCTGAATGGTGGTCGTGTGCCTGACGATGAAAATCGCCGCCTCTCGGGCCCGCGCCTGCGAAGACGCGGCCGCTCCCTGAGAGGCGAATGCTCGCTGGAGGTCCGCGTCGTTGCATCGCCATCAACGCAAGACGCCGGGCGGTGTCGCCCGGCGTGCGGAGAAGCAGGAAGAAATCGAGGCGGCCCGGGGTCAGTAGCCGACCTGCTTCTCAAAGCTGATGTCGTACTTCTTCATCTTCTTGTACAACGTCGTCCGATTGATGCCGAGCGTCTTGGCGGTGTCCTGGCGGTTCCAGCCATTCGATTCCAGGGCGTCAATGAGAATCTGACGTTCGGGATTGGCGAGAGCCGACTTGAGACTGCCGCCATTCAGGCCGCCGGCGACGGTCGGCGTGGAGACGTGACGCCGGAGAACTTCCGGCAGATCGCTGACCGTCACCCGATCGGAGCGTGCCAGCACGACCGCGCGCTCCACGACGTTGACCAGCTCACGCACGTTGCCGGGCCAGCGATATTGCCGCAGCACCTGCAGGGCTTCCTCATGGAATCCTTGGACGTGCTTTCCGGTTTGCTCGTTAAAGTGCTCCAGATAGTGATCGACGAGCAACGGAATGTCGCCGACGCGTTCGCGGAGCGGCGGCTGAGTCACACTGATGACGTTGATGCGGTAGAACAGGTCTTGCCGGAACTGGCCCCGCTTGACACGCTCTTCAGGTCTTCGTTGGTGGCCAAGAGCAGGCCGCGCACGTCCACTTTGTGCGTCTGATTGCCGCCAACCGGCTCAAACTCGCGGTCCTGCAATACGCGCGCAACCATTACAGGCTGGGAGATGCGGTGCCGATCTCATCGAGGAAGATCGTGCCGCCGTTGGCTGGAGAAACTTGCCGGCCTTGTTGTGCGTGGCGCCGGTGAACGCCCCCTGCACATGACCGAACAACTCGCTTTCGAGCAGCGAATCGGGCAACGCCCCGCAGGCGACTTCAATGAACGGTTTGTCGCGGCGGTCGCTGAGCTGATGAATGGCCCGGGCGGTAATCGTCTTGCCGGTGCCGTTCTCGCCGAGAATCAGCACGGTCGTCCGGGTGTCGGCGACGCTCTCAATGAGGTCGAACATCTTGGACATCTTGTAGTCGCGTCCAATGATGTTCGACAGCCCGAACTTGTCGTCGAGCCGCCGCTTGAGCTGCGTATTCTCCTCGACGATCTTGCGCTGACGGAGGGCGCGCTGGATGGAAAAATTGAGCTCGTCATCGATGACCGGTTTGGTGAGATAATCGAATGCACCGAGGCGGATCGCTTCAACGGCGCTCTCGATGGTGCCGTATCCTGTCAACAGGATCACAGCCGTGTCCGGCTTGTTCTTGACGGCCCATTCGAGCAGATGGAACCCGTCGCGGTCCGGCAGATTGACGTCACACACGACGACGTCGAAGGGATATTCCTGCATGCGGCCGATGGCGTCCTGGCAAGTCAGAGCCGTCTCGGTCCGATGACCGAGGCTCCGCAGGTAATCGGCCATCGCTTCGCAAATGTGCTTATCGTCGTCGACAACAAACAGGGAACCGACGTTGGACATGGGGCGCACTCTCTGGCCCGCTCCGACGCCTCAACCGCAACAATCAGGCGACGTCCGTGAACGCCCGACAATGGCGGCTGCGATCTGGCGGATGCGGGGGGGTGACAGTCGTAAGGGTTCATTCCGCGCCTCCGGGAGGAGGGCGGACGACCATGCGGCGGCCCGTGCGACTGCGTGTGCAGCCGAAAATCAACACGAACCTGCCGCGCGAGGAGAACCTTTCGACTGGGGCGGGCCGATCCTCATGGAGGCGGCTCGCGTCCAAGCGAGAGTGCTGGGAGAAAACTGAGGCGAAGGGTAACGAAAACTAGGACACAAGTTGCCGGACGTCAACAATCCTGTGATTCTTCTTGATGTGACCGAGCAACGTCGGTGTGCACAATCAGCGAATCCGGGCAATCGGCACGTTCCCTGCCATCGTTTCAATCGGGACAACCCGTGGTGTTGTCCGTCGCCCGCTCACGTCGCTCTCGTCCATTGCGGATCACCAACGCGAGGGACCTCGCTCCTCCGGCAAGCTTCCGAAAACGTCAGGACGGGTTCAGTCTCATCACGACATGACGTCTTGTGTGGCAGGCTCTCACGCCGCAAGGCGGATGAGCATGAGGACGGAACGTCAATGACGACATGGCGGCCCGCCGATCGAAGCGAAGCCATGCCGTTCCATCGCACACCAGGATGAAACCGCCCCCCCGTCAAAGCGTCTTCACCAATTCTTCTCACGCACGCGACTCACGGATTTGCCTGGCTGTAAGAACGCTGCTGGACGCGTTTTTGACGGTCCGGTAAACTTTGTGTTCCGCTCCAACTCCATGACTGTCTGCGGCCGCCTTTGCAAATCCCAGGGAGTTTCTCCGCCGCATGAATGCCGCCTTTCTAGCCAACGAAGGTCTTGCGCGCTGGGGGGAATACCCGGCAACCTTCTTTGAAGGACGCGCGTACACCAATCGCGAGCAACTGGAGTATGCCTGCCGTTTGGCGACCGTCCTCAAGGCCCACGGCGTTCAGCCGGACGATCGAGTCGTCGTGATGATGACGACGTGCGTGGAAGTCCCGGCGTCCTTTCAGGCGATCTGGCGGATCGGGGCGGTGATCATCCCCATCATGCCGCAACTGATTGCGCCCGAAGTTGCGTACATCGTGGAGAACTCCGGCGCGCGACTGGTGCTGACATCACCACAACTCGCCCCGGTCGTGGCCGAAGCGACGCGGGACATTGAGGGGTTCGGCGAAATACTCGTCTTCGGCGAATGCGATCTGCCGGGGACGACCAACATCGAAAGTGAAGTCGCCGCCGCGGCGCCTCAGGGCGACATCGTTGAAAAGTCGTACGACGACCTCGCCGTGCTTGTTTACACCTCTGGAACGACAGGCCATCCGAAAGGGGTGATGCTGGCACACGGAGCGCTGATCGACAATGCCCAGGCAGTCGCCAAGCTGTTCAATCGCTCTGAGCGCTCGCGGACACTGATGGTCCTGCCGATGAGCCATGTCTATGGCATGTTGCTGATGAACATCAGCGGCCTGCTTGGCCAGTACATGGCCATGTTGCGGCGGTTCGATCCGGAAGAGACGCTGCGGATGATCGAACAATACCGCGTCGAGCGAATGTCGCTCGCGCCCACGATGATGGTCTATCTTGCAAACCACCCGACGCGTGAGCAGTACGACGTCTCGAGTCTCAAGTATGTCACCGGTGGTTCTGCGCCGCTCGCGGAAGAGCTGCGACAGGAGTTTCAGCGAAAGTTCGATTGCCGCGTGAAGGATGGATACGGGCAATCGGAGGCCACGTGTGCGGTTGCGGCTTATCACGACGATGAAGAGATCGTGCCGGGCTCGGCCGGGCGTGCGATCTCCGGCGTCGAGCTGTGCATTCAGGATGACGACCACAACATTCTGGGGCCTAACGAAACCGGCGAAATTTGCATTCGCGGGTCGATCGTCATGCAGGGCTACTGGAACCGCCCGGAGGCCACCGCCGAGACAATTGTCGACGGCTGAAGCTTGCACTCGGGCGACATCGGCCGCACATGGACGAAAACGGTTGCATGTTCATTACGGACACCGCCAGAAGGACATGATCATTAAGGGGGGGGAGAACATCTCGCCGCGGCAGATTGAAGAAGCTCTCTATAAGCATCCAGCGGTCGCCGAGTGCGCCGTGTTCGGTGTGCCGTGTGCCCGCTTTCAAGAAGAGATCGCCGCCGCCGTTGTGCTCAAACAGGGTCATCAGGCGTCCGTCGAGGAGATCCAGGAGCAGGCGCTTCAGTTCGTGACCAAGTTCAAGAGGCCGCAGTTTGTCTCATTTCGAGATCAGCTTCCCAAGAACTCCAACGGCAAAATCCTCAAACGCAAACTGCGCGAGGAATGGGTGGACGCAACAAAATCGGAGGGCGGGAAATGACGATTCTCAACCACCAGGTCACCCTCAAGTCGCGCCCGGTCGGGTTTCCGCAAGCATCCGATTTTGACCTCATTGAGGTTCCACTTTCCAAGCCTGGCGACGGCGAGATCCTCATCGAGGCGCACTACCTTTCCGTCGATCCCTACATGCGCGGCCGCATGAACGACGCGGCTTCTTACGCCGACCCGGTGCGGCTCGGCGAAGTGATGGTCGGCGAGAGCGTCGGCCGCGTGATCGAGTCCCGCAATCCGAAGTTCCCGTTAGGAACGTTTGTGTCGGGCATGTTCGGCTGGCAGGAATATGCGATCAGCGACGGGAAAGGGATTCGCCGCATCGACCCGGCCGCGGCTCCCATCTCCACCGCACTGCACGTGCTGGGCATGCCGGGGATGACGGCTTACTTCGGTTTGCTCGACGTGTGCGGCGTAAAGAAAGGGGAAACGGTATTTGTCTCAGGAGCCGCCGGAGCGGTCGGCTCCATCGTGGGGCAACTGGCGGTGATTCATGAGTGCCGCGCCGTCGGCAGCGCGGGCTCGGACGACAAACTGATCTACATGACGGACGAACTCGGCTATGACGCTGCATTCAATTACAAAGCTGTCGACGATCTCGGCGAAGAGATTCGCGGCCTTTGTCCGGAAGGAATCGACGTCTACTTCGACAACGTGGGCGGGCCGATCACGGATGCGGTGTTCCCCATGCTCAATGTCGGAGCACGCGTCGCCATCTGCGGGCAGATCTCTCAGTACAATCTGAAAGAGCGCGACCTGGGGCCGCGGCTGTTCTGGCACCTGATCGTCAAGCGGGCCACAGTGCGTGGCTTTCTCGTGTTCGACTTCGCCTCCCGCTACCGAGAGGCGTTGACGCATCTCACCGAGTGGTATCAATCCGGCCGACTGAAGATGCGGGAACGCATCACCGACGGCATCGAAAATGCGCCGCACGCATTCATCGAGATGTTGCACGGAGCAAATACGGGAAAACAACTCGTGCGGCTGCAAGCGGCGGACGAGTAGCACCGAGCAGAGTCATCGAGTGCTCGTAGCGCGGACGCTTCGGGTTACTTGTGTGACTCGCTGGCGCTGCGGGTCACGGGTGATAGGGAAATTCCGGGACTGTCGGCGGCGCCTCAGAGGCTCTGGCTGACGTCCGATCCGACGTCCGGGATTCGATGGCGGCGGCGGGTGGTTGTACGGCACTGCTCCAGTGGGCGCTTTGACGCCCGATGATCAGTGCGATCAGGCACAGCAACGCTACGCCCGTGACGGTCAGCAGCAGGCTGAAGCGATTCGTAAATCGCAGCCCGAAGACCTCGTCGCCAAAGGCGATTTCCGTCTGATCGGCGGCCAGCGGGACGGGGATGACCACTTGGGAATCGAGCGCGGGGCAGGCAGAATTCAACGGCTTGAGAAGTTTGAGCTCATTAAGTCCGGGCGAGATCTGCAGCCGCCCGCCGCAATGAATACAGGAGCCCTTCTGCCCGGCGTACTTCGCTTTCAGCACCAGTTCTTCGCCGCAACCGGGACAGGGGATCACGCCGTTCTTCCCTCGGGACGTCGCCGCCACAATAAAGGCGGGACGCTGTCCGACAACCGTTGCATATCCGGTCGATGAACTCCGCGACGAAGCGGACATGTCCGCACCGCCGAGGTCGCGTGCGCTGGTGAGCACGGCATCGGCAAACGCAACGCAAGTCTCGTAGCGCCGCCAGGGGCGTTTGGACATGGCCATGCGAACAACCGATGCCAACGACTCGGGAATCTCCGGATTCACTTCGTGCAGGAGTCGCGGATGCTTGGTGGTCTGGTTCACCATCGTCGCCGTGGGCGATCCCCCTTCGAGCGGAGGCTTGCCGGTCAGCGCCTCATACACTGTGACGGCCAGCGAATATTGGTCGGCGCGCCCGTCATAGTTCTTCCGGGCCAGAACGAGTTCCGGAGCGACGTAGTTGGGCGTTCCGACAACGGCGTTGGCGGCCGTCAATCCGCTGGAGTCATGATCCGCGTCCAGCAGGATCTTGGAGAGGCCGAAATCGCTCAGATAAACCTGTCCGTGCGTGTCGAACAGGATGTTGGCCGGTTTGACGTCCCGATGGATGTACCCTTTGCGGTGCATGAAATCGAGCGCTTCGGCCGTGCTGCGCAGCCAGTCGGCCAGCGAGTCGAGCGGCATGGGACGGAGCGTGCCATCGGTTTGCTGCATCCGGTCGAGCAGATTGCCGTCGTCGATGTACGGCATCACGAAAAACGGTACGCCTTCGTGCTCGCCGACATCCAGAATCTTCACAATGTGGGGATGATTGAGCTGCGTCAGCAACCGCGATTCCTGCAGGAACCGCTGGTGAAACTCCAGGTCGGCCAGGCGCCGGTCGGTCGGCACCTTGATGACGACTTCGGTCTGCGGACGCGTGTCGAAGGCCCGAAAGATGTGGCCCATACTTCCCTTGCCGAACTTCTCGCGAACGAGATAGCGCCCGTCCGCGATGGTGAGATTCGACAAATCCGTCAGCAAGGCACTCATGCGGCATCCGTCTCCGGAATGAGCCGAGAAGGGGCACGTGCAGGCATCAGGCGCTGTGAAAATGAAGTCTCACAGCACCGACTCGTCGCGACCGCGCGAGCCGCCCATTTCACGAGCATACCAGTTCCTCTGAGGGAAATGAACTGGGCCCCCGTTAAGGTTCCGTGAGATTGGGCGCCCAGAGGCCGGGTGTCAGGGGGGGCGTCTCTCCGCCGGGAGGGAACGTCGACGCCGCGGCGGCTCGGAGTTGCAGCGACAGTTCAGCAACCGTTTCTGCATGATCCGGAGCGGTCGCCAGATTGGTCAGCTCGCGTGGGTCCGCGTCGTGGTCGTAGAGTTCGCTCCCCTCGCGGCCTTCATCCCACTCGGTGTATCGCCAGCGTGGGGTACGCAGGGTGTAGCCAAAGAACCGTCGTCCATCCGCTCCAACATTCGTGGTGACCGAGGCGCGCCGCGCTCCTCCGCCACGCATGACCTGCGTGATGGCCCAACCTCGGCCAGCCGCGGAGGGGTCTTTCAAAATAGGAACCAGACTCTGGCCCTGGATGTTGTCGGGAGGTGCGATGCCGCACAGTTCCGCCAGCGTTGGAAACAAATCAACATGCGACACGGGCGTTGCGGCGACGGAACCCGGCGTCGAGACGCCCGGTGCGACGATGAGCAGAGGCACCCGGGAACTCTCCTCGAAGAGGCTCATCTTCTGCCATAGGCCGTGTTCCCCCATGTGATAGCCGTGATCGCTGGTGAATACGATCATCGTATTCTCGGAGAGACCGAGGCGGTCGAGGGCGTCCACCACACGGCCCACCTGGGCGTCCATAAAACTGATGCTCGCCAGGTATGCCTGCCGCGCCTGTCGTCGCAGGTCGTCGGTGAGCTTCTCCTGTTCCCTCTTATGACTTCCGAGGCCGGCGGGCGGAATGTCCGCCTGATCCTCCTTCACTCCCTCGACGACGGGCATACTGCCTTCGGGATAAAGGTCGAAATACGG
>JAHBXU010000020.1 GCA_019636315.1 Planctomycetaceae bacterium
CTGATTCAGTCCAGCGATAAGCACGCGGCCGAATTGAAACGAGCCGCGCTGGAAGATCTCGACGCCCTCAGCGACAGTTTGCAGGTCCGATGTCCCGTCTCGGTCGTCATCGGCGGCATGGAAAGCGAGAGCGGCTTTCGCGAACTCACGCGGCGCATCGGCCCCGAGGCCGCCAAGTCGCATCGCTTCGGCAAGGGGGCCGATCCCTGGACTCCCCCCACTCCGGATTACCTCGAAGCCGTGACGCGGCACGCCACCGGCGCCTTTGAAGACTGGGCCTATCATCTATTCAGCGCCGGAGATGGACTCTCGCACTACGGCAATCCCAAGCTGTATTCGCTTTTGTGCCGCATTCGGACCGATCTTCAGGACCGGCTCGTCAATGTGGTGTGCGACGCCTACGGCCGCGAGGTGAGTTCCCGCAACGGCCGCGAAGCCATGCTGTTCAGCGGATGCTACTTTGCCGCGACGGGCCCTACCGACGACCGACAGGCATTCGTCAAAAGCACATTCACCAAGCTGCTGGAATCCGAAGCCCAGGTCTCCTGGATGTCCAAGGCCGTCCAGGAAGATGATCGTTATGGCACCTGGGCGTTCGTGGCGAATTGCGTCATGCTGGTCGAGGTCCTCGTGATCATCATCTTGCTGGCGGACCGGTGGCGCTGGTTCGGTTTCCGGTTGCCGTTCTGATGGCAACTTCAACCCGAGCAGAAGGAATGGCAGTCAGTGTGGTGCCTGGTTGGGGCCGCGCGGCATGCCGTGTCGTCCACGAATTGATGTGACCTGATCGATTCCGTCGATCGTATCCCACAGCCGAGCGGAGGGCGACATGGCCGCGTCTGCACCCTACCTCCCTCCAGATGAAGAGCGCCCTGCGGAGGCACAGGATGCGCCGGGGTCGTTCAAGGCTCCGTCGCTGCTGGACGACGTGCTCCGCTCGACGATCGCATCAATCTCCACCGGGTTGAACGACGCGGAAATGTTGCCCGACTTCGAGGCCGTCTATCGGGACCACGGCTCTTCACGCCTCTCGTTCGATGCCGTCGTGAATCTGGTCCAGCGGGTCATCGACCGTCAGTTCCGGCATCCGGGAGTTCGAGAATCTCTCGCTCAACTCGATGTCGCCCGGCAAATTGCAGAATCCTACTGGGCCGAACCGAGCGTTCGTGAACGTCTTGAACAGCTTTGGAACAAACTTGGTACGCGCGTGCAGTGATGTCGGACGCCTCCCGACCGACCGAATGGGATCTGATTCGCGGCGGACAAGGTCTGGTCCGTATGATCGCGCTCCGGGTGCATCGCAGCTTTCACGAACGGTTCGACCTCGACGATCTCATTTCCTACGGTCAACTGGGCCTGGCTCAGGCCGCGAAGGCGTTTGACCACGAGAGCGGGCATCGCTTTTCCACATACGCCTACCACCGTATTCGGGGAGCGATCTACGACGGCATCGCCAAGATGAGCTGGCGCTCGCGCCATGATTACCGCCGCGCGCGCTTCGGAGCCAGAATGGGTGATCTGCTGGATCACTATGGCGAGTCCACCGCGGCGTCTGACCAGGACACCTCGATCGAGGAGGACTCTGCCTGGCTGACCGAAGTGACACGGCAATCGGTCGTCATCTCAATGATGTGCCATCCCGTCGACGCGATGGACGCCATGGACCGCCTCACCACCGCGGAAGACAGTGCGCCCGACCAGACGGCGGAAGAGTCGGACCTGCACGAATTCCTGCGAGCCCTCGTCGGGCGACTGCCGGAATCCTCCCGAACACTCATTCAGTCGATTTATTTCGACGGACTCACGCTCCAGCAGGCCGCCGACCAGCTCGGCATCAGTAAGTCCTGGGCCAGCCGCCTGCATGCACAGATCCTTTCGCAACTGGCGATGGCATTTCGAGAAGACGGCGCCCTCGCCGCCGATTGACGGCCGCCCGTGGTGGGCGAAGCGCTCAGTAGAGGTCGATCGTCACCGCGCCGCGAAGTGTACGCCACAGCCGTGCAGCGAGGGTCGTCGATTGCACCTCCAGACGCGCAACGCCGGTCTGGCCCGGGAAGGTATGTTCCTCGAGTCCCTCCACGGCGAACTGCACTCGATAGTGAGGCTCAATCGGACGAGGGATTTCTCTTCCGGTCGTCTCAACCGGAATGGCGTGCGTCGCCGACAACTCGCGCGGACAACTCTCCACCGGAGATGTCTCGATGTTGACGACCGTTCCGATGAGCGGTCGACGCGCCGCGAATGGGAACCTCAGTTCGGCCGGCTGGCCAACGGCAACCAGTTCGATGTCGTTTTGCCCGACCAGAGCCGTGGCCACAATTGCCTGCGGATCGCCGACGTAGCAGTACAGCGTTCCCCGGTCGAGCGTGCATCCACGGTTCCTGGGGTCCAGCGGTGTCTCCGACCACATGTGGATCGCATGGTCGTCGTCCCGCATCAATGGCTTATTCGGCGGCGGCAGGACGGCGCCGCTGCGAGGAGCTTTCAGGATCAATTGCTCCGTCTCGCGGCGTTTCAACGTCAGTCGCCCCTCAATCGCCAGAAGTGCCTCGGTCAGGATGGGGATCGTCTCGGACGCGTCTGGTGAAAACCCGCGCCGGGCCGTCGCGTCCTCTAACTGCCGCGCCAGAACCCGCTGCTCCGCTTCCAGCCGCGCCAGCTCGCGAGGTAACTCGAGATTCGAGAGCTCACCAATCACATCGCCAGCCTCCACCAACTCGCCGATGGTGACCGACGATGTCAATTGACCGGGCGTCGCGACATAGACGGCAGACGTTTCGGCAAGTTCGACGACAAACGGCGCCGTGAGATGGCGTGGCAGCGGAACCCACAGGATGGCTGATCCGATGGCCAGCAGAATCAACACGGACGCCGCCACCCGTCCGCGGTCGATCTGCGGGCGCAGTCGGCTGTCAGTCAGGGGCTGCAGGAAGGGCTTCATCGTGCGAAGGACCAGCGGGATCAGAACCACAACGGCGAGAACGTTCGCCAGAATCAGAACATCATAGGATTGTGCCAGTCGATGCAAGACCAGCAGGACCGTGCCGACGATCATCAGTCGATAGCATCCGCTGAGCACGCCATAAATCAGCAGAATCAGCCGCGTCGAACGAGAAGGCTCATTCGCGGCATTGGAGGGGATTCCCCAGAGTGCATGCCAGGCCACGCTTTGCAGCAATGATGTGGCGCGTGGGCCAAGGTTCGGTATCCCCAATCCATCCGCCAGCAGAAAGTAGCCGTCATACCGCAAAAGGGGGTTCCCATTGATGAGCAGGGTATTCACAGAACACACCACCATCACCGTCATGCAGATCATCCGTAGCGGCCCATCGACGGTCGCCCACCAAAGGAGCGCGGCCCACGACGCAAGGAACAACTCCGCGAGAATCCCGGCCGCCGACACCAGCATGCGGTCGCGTCGGCGGGGAAACAGCCAGGCATGCGATACGTCGCAGTAGAGAGACGGGCAAAAGACCAGCAATAATAGACCCATCTGCTCGCAGCGCCCTCCCAGACGGCGGCACGTCAAGGCATGGGCCAGTTCGTGGATGATCTTCGTCGCGGAGATCGCCAACAGGGTCGATAGCACCATCGGCGCCGTCAGCCAGGCCTGCATCCGCGGCAACCCGGCCGCAAACTCGTCGAACCGGACAAGAACCAGCAAGAGCGCGAGGACCATGACGGCCGCTTGAATCACAAGAAACCACGGCCGAAATATCCAGTTCGTCAGCGGCGCCAGCCAGTTCAGAATCGTCGTGGGGTTGATGCCCGGAAGGCGAATCGCCAGCGGGTTCCACTCGCCGGGGCGCCCGCGCGGCTGAGAGAGCGCAGGAATGCCTCCGGGGGGAGTCGGCGTCGTGAGGACCAGTCCCTGACGGACAGCATCGGCGAGAAAGCCCACCAACGCTTCCGGTTCGAGCCGCGACGGGACGGCGGACCGGTCATAGGCGGCACGAACGGCATCCAGATCCCGCTGGCCGTCCAGCAGCGACAGGACGTGATGCTCGCTGTCGCTCAGGTAGAACTGCCGCTGCGCCACCGGGTCATGAACGATCCACCAGGATTCCGTTCCAAACGAAATCCTCTGGCGGAGGAGGTCCCGGCGCGTGCGATGTCGAACTGCGGAGGCGTGCGGCATGCTCGATTGCGATGATGATCGTCCACCAGAGACCGGTCACTTCACCGGAGGCATCAAGGTCAACGTCCCGCGCATTCCGGGACGCAGTTTCCTGTCCGAATTGTCCACCTCCGCCCAGACGCGAGCCTCGCGATTGACGGGGTCGATCTCCGGGTTGATGAAAACAATGCGTGCCGGACGTTCGAGAACATCGCGCCCCGCCTGGACGGTCAAGCGAACTTCCGTGTTGATGTTGAACTCGCTCAACTGCTCCAGAGGCAGAAATCCTTCGACCCGAAGACGGTCCATGCGAATCACACGGACCACATTCTCCCCGGGCTGCACCCATTCTCCCTGCTGCCGATATCGCTCCACGACGATGCCGTCGACGGGGGATGTGATCTGCCGGCGCTCGACGGCCAGCTTGGCCAGCTGAACGTTCTGCTCCGCCAGTAGGACTTCCAACCGTTCTCTTTCCCGATCCGATTGGACCTGATCGATCTCCAATCGCGCACGATCAATCGCCAACCGCTGGGCCGCCAGTGCTTCGTCTTCCACCGCCACTTTGAGAGCTTCAATCGCCTGATCGAACTCCGCCTGCTCCGCTTCCAATGTGGCCTTTTCGATCGACAGCTTCAATCCGTCGACCTCCGCGTCCGAAACGCTGTTGGGAAAGCGGGCCCGTGCGGATTCGGCCCGATCCAACTGGTTCTGGGCGACCTGCCGGACTTTGCCGGCCAATCGCATGGCGACATCGTTGGTCGCCAGTTTGTCGACGACACGTCGCTTCGATTCGAGTTCCTTGAGTCGCTGCTCTTCCTGTTCGACCGCCTTGGTGGCGAGGAGAGCCCGTACGGTTTCTTCCACGCGATGTTGCGCCAACTGCAGTTTGAGCGTCGCCTGCTCCCACTCCAGGCGTGCTGCGCTGTCCTGAATGCGACCGATGCCGGCCCCCGCTTCCACGGGTGCACCTTCTGTCACCGCCAGTTCCACCAGGACGCCCGCCTCTTGCGCCGGCACGTCGACGGCTTCGAACGTCTTCAACAGCACCACGGCCGACCGCGCGAGCGAGTCTTCGGCCTGGGTGTGCGGGGAGAAAAGACTCACTCCGAGAAGCCCCGAGAGGACGATGGAATTCAGACGGATCGTCATGGCGGCCCCGGCGTAGGATTTCTCTGAATGACTGCAGGTTGGCGGTCAAAGTTGTCCTGAAGGAGAGACCGTCACCAGGCAAGGTACTGCTGCCAGAATTCAACCAGTTCGCGAAACCAGACGAAACCAATGGGCCGGCGACCGCAATGAATGCGCGCGATGACGCTCGCACCGATCCGCCGGGGGACCTCGTCCGTCACCGGCACGAGTGCCCGAACACTGAGTTTCCCCTCCGCATCAATCAGTGTGGATTCCGAAAGACTCGCCACGGTTCCTGCGTGCACGTGCGTCGGATCGGTTCGCAAAACAAAACGCACTGCCGCAGGACCGTCCATCCGTTGCTGTTCGTAGACATATCCGCTTGTTGCATCCGGAATGTCCAGCTCCAGCACCCAATCGCTCGCGGAATCGACAATTTCCATCAGGTACTGCCCGCGCACCACAGGGCGGGCCGTGAGTCGGCGTTCCAGGTCCCATTCGTTCACCAGGCCACGCATCGGACTTCTGACGGTGAGCGATTGCTGTTGTTCCTCGACGAGTTGCTTCTGCCGTTCCAGTCCCGCAATTCGTTCCTTAAGTTCCTCTTCCTGCGCCGAGTAAGAACTTCGCTGCGCCGCTTCGGCCGTGCGCTGTTCAACACGCGCGGTGTGCACACCGGCCAGTTGCGTGCGCAGCGTCGTCAGATCGCCGGTGATTCGCTCGTGTTCTGCGTCGAGCGCTGTGTTGCTGAGTCGGACCAGCACATCGCCCGCAGCGACTGCCTGGCCATGAACAACGGCCAGTTCGGTCACCAGTCCCTCTTCCGGAATAAACACCGCCTGCCGCAGCGAGGGCATCAACCGACCATGGGCCACAATCTCCAGATCAGCCGGGACCAGCACGAGCGCTGCTGCGGCCGACGATATCAGAACAATGGCTGCGAGCAGTTTGAGAATGCGCCGCACGCCCAGAATGCGTTCAAAGCGGCCCCGCCAGGTCGTCGCGTGTCGCTCCAGGGATCGGGCGAGAACGACCCCCGCCAACGACAGGACCCCTGGCGCCGCTTCGCGCGCGAAACCCTCGCCGGTGAACCCTTCGAGGATCAGCATCCCGACGGGGCGCGCCGAATCCTCGCGACCCGAGAGGGGTTCCAGCCGCACGATCTGCGCCCCCGACTCGTCGATGTACCGTTGCATGGCGCCCCGGATGCCTGTGGGGAACTCCGTTCCGGATCCGACTTGAAACTCACACGCCAGGTTGCGATTCAACGCCTCGAGCGCCAGTTTCCGCTGGGCCCGCAGAAGCGTCGAGTTCTTCGCAGGCGCCACGGTCGTCGCATTGGAGAGTACACGTCCACCGTATCGTCGCGCGGCAACCAGCGACACACGATCCGCCCCCGTCAGATCGCGAACCACCGCCGTGATGTCGTGCGCGACGTCCGCGATTCCGTCCCGAAGCAGCAACGTGCGAAGCGATTGAGCGTATGCTTCCTGAAGACGGGTGGCCTGCTGGAAACCGACAAACTGCCCTCTCAAAAAATCAAGCGCCAAAAGCTCCAGCAGGGCGTTGAGGAACTGGAGAATCTCGTGGTCGGTCCTGAGCCCATTCGTGGTTCGTCGGAGTTCGAGAACCAATCCCGACTGAGGACCAAACGGCCACGAGGCGTAGCTCCAACCGGAGATCGGCGCACCATTGGTCGAAACCGATGCCGCCGCTGGATCGCGCAGGACGGTCCGTAGTTCCGTCGCGTTCACCGACTCCGCTGCATACCCCTCGGTCTGGGTGAGACATGTGATGTCCGCTTCGTCGACGAGCCATAATGCCGCAGAATCGGCCCGCGTGATCGCGACACATTCTTCCAGCAATCGGCGGCTGCCGTCCGGGTTCGCGCGCGACGAACGCACCACCTCTTCTGCATGCGCCAGGCACCGCTCCATATCCTCGGATGCGAGCGCGGGAGAAGGGTCCAGGACCTGCATGTCACCAGCAACCGATCTTCTATCAAGCGGTCGGGAATCTCCCGTCTCGCCGTTCCGGCTTTCCCGCCCGCGGCACCTCGATGTGTCTCAGATCACGTTGATTCTGCGCCACCGGCAGGTCCCGTGTTGAGGAGCAGCGTGCTGTTCAGTAATGGAGAAGCGGGCTCCTCGGGCGAGGTGTTCTCCTCATTGGGGACGCGATCGAAAGTTGGTCCGGCCACCCGCGACGGCAATCCAAAGCGTTGCGCCACCGATTGCACGCCGGTCGAAATAAACAGACCCCACTCGTCGTCACTGTGTTCCATCAGAATGGCCGAGACTGACCGGAAGCAGTTGTCGATCAGACGCGACGCCCCCGACCGCAAACGCTCCCCCAACTGGCTGGGACGCGAGAGCAAAAAGCTCGACGCCTTCATGCCTTCGAGAAACGCTCCACGCTCGCGACTGCTGAACAGGCACAGCACTGCATCGCGCCCCCAGTTCTGTTGCAGGATCTCGAACCGGTCCACCGGAGAATCGGCTCCAATCAGACGCAGCTTGGTATCGACCAGATCGTCGGGGACAAGGCACACATCGCGGAAGTCGCATTCGCCTTCCAGCAAGGCCGCGGTCTCCGGCAGCGCCGCATTCAGGTTGACGATCAGATAGCAGGCGAACTCGCCGTTCAACTCACGTGCCAGATCGGCCCCCGACTGCAGGCTGCAGTGTCCGAGGTAACGAACGATGCCAGTGGAAAATTGCATACACGAGTATGGACGCACTTTCGCTGCACGTCGCGCCGTCTCACTGCTGACGTCGCTCGGTTTCGCGACCGCGTCGTCGCCCAGGTGGACCGAGACGAGGAACTCCGTGTTGCCGGCGCGAATGATATCGCCATCCAGGAGCGTGTGTTCGACCGCTTCCTGACCGTTGACATACAACGGCGACATCGCGTCGAGATTGCGCACCACGCAGCCGCGGGTCCCGCAATCCAGAACGAACTGGACTTGTGCGAGGGCCGCATCGTCCGGGATGACGAAGTCCGCCCATTCCGTACTGCCAACGTGGAGTTGCTGACGTGCGGCCAGCCATACGCGATGGCCCGCGCGTTGACCTCGACGGGCTTGAACGGTGACCTTCATGAACTTCAACTCCGCTCAACCAGGCCCGCTTCCCATCCCATCCTACACTGATTTCCCCCGCGGCGTCGAGGAGCAAACGGCTACTGGCGATTGTATTTCGCGAGCCTGCCGAACGAGAAGCCCACGGACGTTTTGGCGTCGACCCACCGGGTCCTTGGATATCGCACCAGGTTCCGAGCAAGTCCGCCGCACGACTACTTCAGCGAAATCGTGACCGCTTCCGCCTTGGCGGCTGGGGCGGGTTCGACATCTTCGACCGCCCCTTCGACGCCGACGTTCTTAAACGTTCCGGACGCGACCAGCTTGTACTTTCCCTGGGGGACTTCCGTGAACTCAAACTTCCCGTTCGCATCGACCCGCTTGCGGAACTTCTCACCGAGTCCCTCGATCTCAACGACGACGCGCGATCGTTTGAGCTCGCGGCCATTCTTGGTGACGCCCCCCTTAATGACGCCCGCAGCTGGCGCGTCAGCGTCCTCGGCCATCTGAAGCAAGCCACCGTCGCTGGCGTGCGATTCGTCCGCCGACCGTGCGACCGAGACCTCCGAAGCGTCGTGGCCTTCCCGAGCCTCGGACGACGCCCCCAGCAGGCCCAACAGACAGCCCCCCGTCCAGACAATGATGGTGTTCCAGCGTTTTGGCAGGCGTTGCATGTACGATGTCCTCTTCCGAGAATCGGAAGTTGTGTGTTGTCTTATGGTATCGGCATCCATTCGGGTTGTACGCGAGGAATCGGTCCGCACGTCTGCGATGATCAAAGACCTCCGGCAGAATCTGCTGA
Source organism: Planctomycetaceae bacterium (assembly GCA_019636315.1). Taxonomy (GTDB): domain Bacteria; phylum Planctomycetota; class Planctomycetia; order Planctomycetales; family Planctomycetaceae; genus JAHBXU01. The sequence goes on from JAHBXU010000020.1 coordinate 9,130, forward strand.
AAGCGGCTTGAGGGAGGTGCCATCGGCCAGCAGCCAATGTGAGGCGGATTTCTGTTCGCCTCACACTTGGCGTCCGGACTGCTGTTGCTGAATCGCCGCCTTCGGAAGCGAGAACAACGATTCGCGGTGAGTACATCCACAGTGAGTGGGACTGCCGGCCTCCGGCCTGCTGTTCAAATAAAACAACACAACATAGGTGAAGGTAAGATGTTGCAACTTGCAACCCATGCCAATTAATCCCAAACCTACCACTCACCCCTGATTTCCGTTGCTTCCAGAAATCCCAAGATTTCATCCTTGCGAAGTGCCCAACAATCGATATACTCGTAAAAATCGACACACTTGACCCATTTTAGCCATATTGACATCTCTCTGAGATTCTCCAATGACGCTGACACGAATTCTCACGTTGTGCACCTGCCTGCTGGCTTTTCCAGCCGCAACTTGGGCGGACCTCGTCATCACGTACGATGTCAACATCTTGGAAACCGGCCCCGTTGCTATCGGCTCAACGATCAACTGGGAGATCTACGCCACGGTGTCGGGCACTGCCAACATCGGATCCAACTTCGGGATTCAGACCGCTTCCGTGAACCTGCAAGACTCTCTCGGTGAGACACTGAATCCGGGAGTTGTTCAGACAGGAGCAGGTCAAGATTTCGCGGGATACCCACTTTCCAATCCCGGAACATTCGTCGGAGGCACTCTGCAGAACATCGGAGTCTTTGATTTCGGTGCTCCTGGAGCTCATACACGGGGCGAAACGGGCGATCTCGGACCGTTCTTACTCGCGACCGGGTCCTACACGGTCACTCAGATGGGGCTGCACACACTGAGTGCGGTCACGTCAGCCAGCATCAGTCGCTACTACAGCACGGTGGGAGGGACGGCGACTCCTTATGATGTCGTTGTGAACGGCTCTGCTTCCATCCAGGCGGTGCCGGAACCGGCCAGTCTGGCCATGATGGGGCTGGCGGCCTGCGGAGCGTTTGGAGTCCAGATTCGGCGTCGTCGGAAATCGACCGTCGCTGCCGGCGAGTGATTCCCCCCGGTTCGTTGGCTGAACACACCAACGGGCCCTACGGACATCGCGAACACCCATCGCCAGTCTCGGCCGCCAAGTCGGCAGAGACTGGTTTTGCTTTTGGCACTGCCTCAACCCCACTTCTCGCAACAGTCCCGCAATCGGAACGCTTGCGCTGGCGTCGATAATGGTCACCCCTCCCAAGCCGACGGCTTGCGCGTGCTCCCGACATAGTTATTCCGGAATGGGCCGGATATCGAACACCGGTGGCGGGATCCGCTCGTGCCGCCGGCATCGGGAACGAACGCGCTGCGCACATCCTTGCGACGGCGCACTGCCAGTGGTAGACTCACGGCCCCAGATCTTCCTGCGGCGACTTTCTGGAGTCGGCGCGTCAACCTCTGATGGCGTCGACTATTCCTGACGCCTGCTTGCCATAGAGACTGATGACGATCGAACTTGCGGCCGTGCTCGGTCTTCTGGCTGCGGCGATCGTCATGTTTGCGATCGACCGTCCGCGCATGGACGCGGTCGCACTCATTGTGATGACCGTACTGCCGCTCATGGGAGTCATCACCATGAGCGAAGCGCTGGCCGGATTCAGCGACGCTAATATTGTGTTGATTGCAGCGCTGTTCGTCATTGGTGACGGGTTAGTGAGGACGGGCGTGGCTCGGCAGCTCGGAGACTGGCTGACGGTCAAGGCCGGCAGCAGCGAGTCGCGGTTAATTGTGCTGCTGATGTTAGTGGTCTGCGGATTGGGGGCCACGATGAGTTCGACCGCCGTGACGGCCATTTTCATTCCGGTGGTGCTGCGGATCGCGCGCCGCACGGGGATTGCTCCCAGCCGGCTGCTGATGCCGTTGAGCATGGCGGCGCTCATCAGCGGCATGACGACGCTTGTGGCGACGGCGCCCAATCTCGTGGTCAACAGCGAACTCGTCCGTGCGGGTGCGGAAGGATTTCAATTCTTCAGTTTCACTCCGTTCGGCCTGCCGATTCTGGCGTTGGGAATTGTGTACATGCTGGTCGCGCGCCGCTGGCTCCCCGACACGGCGACGGGCGCATCGACAAGCATGCCCGACCGCCCCAGCCTGGAAACCTGGGTTAAGAAGTATCAATTAGCGGCACGCGAGCACCGGGTGCGGATCAGCCAGCGGTCGCCTCTGGTCGGACAAACGCTGCAGGACATCCGCCTGAGAGACGAGTCCGGTGCACACCTGATTGCAGTTCAGCGGGGCCGCGCCCTCCTCGAGCCGACGGAGTTACTTGAATTTCAAGCGGGAGACATCCTGCTGGTCGATTTGTTCGCGCCAGACCCGGACGTTTCGCAACTGATCGAGCAGTATGCCTTGGAACCGCTGCCGCTGACCGGCGGCTATTTCACCGATCGATCGCAGGAGATCGGCATGGTGGAAGTCATCGTGCCTGCGGACTCGAAGTTCGTCGGCCAGACGGTGGCAGGGGCGCGAATCCGCGACCAACTGGGGCTGAACGTCATTGGACTTCGGCGCGGCGTGCGGGCGCTCGAAGAGGCGCTCGATGCTGAGGAACTGAGGATCGGAGACACGTTGCTCCTGACCGGTTCATGGCGCGCCATTCAGAACGTCCAGGCAGGCGGACGAGACCTCGTTCCGCTGAGCCTGCCGGCAGAGCATGAGGATGTCCTGGCCGTTGCCGGCAAAGCACTGCCGGCGGTCTGTTGCCTTGCGCTCGTCGTGGGGTTGATGGTTTCCGGGATCGTGCCCAACGTGCAGGCGGCGTTGATCGGTTGCCTGCTGATGGGCGCGCTGGGCGTCGTGAATCTGGAGAGCGCCTATCGCTCAATCGACTGGAAGACCATCGTGTTGATCGTCGGCATGCTGCCGTTTTCAACCGCGCTGCAACGGACGGGGGGCGTCTACCTGGCGTCCGATGCCCTCATGACCGCGACCGGCGGTGCAGGAGTGTCGGCCATTCTCGCCACGCTGTTCGTGCTGACGGCCGTCCTGGGCATGTTCATTTCCAATACGGCAACCGCGGTCCTGATGGCGCCGGTGGCGCTTGCCGTCGCGGACGAACTTCAGGTCTCTCCCTATCCGTTTGCGATGATCGTTGCGCTGGCCGCATCCACAGCATTCATGACGCCCGTGTCGTCGCCTGTGAATACCCTGGTGGTCACGCCGGGCGGATATCGGTTCGGCGATTTTGTGAAGATTGGCGTCCCATTCAGTCTGATCGTGCTGATTGTCAGCGTGTTGATCGTGCCCGTGCTATTACCTCCGTAAGTTTTCAATCGACCGCGTCCCACTCTTCCCGTGAGGATCCCCCAATGGGTCGGCCCCCTGAAGCCACGAAGACGCTGATGCAGCGGTTTCTGGATGTCGTCGAAAGCGTGGGAAACAAGGTCCCTCACCCGGCGGTCATCTTTCTCATTCTGATTGCGATCGTCATCGCGCTTTCGCACATCCTTGCGCTGACAGGCGCCACCGTCACTTACGAGGCGATTGTCCCGGACGCCGATCCTGCAACTGAAGCGGTGAATTTACCGGAACCTGACTACGACGCGGGATTGCACATCGCTTACGAACCGGCGGGGAAGCGGAATTACAGCATCGAGACGCGCAGCGTCGCGGCCCGCAGCCTGTTGACGGTGGACGGCATCCGATTCATGTATTCATCGCTCATTCCCAGCTTCATGGGTTTCACGGCGGTGGGGCTGATGATCGTCGCGATCGTCGGTGCAGGCGTCGCGGAAGAAGCGGGGCTCGTGCAGGCGTTAATCCGCAAGCTGGTCATCGTCTCTCCCCAATGGGCCCTGACGTACATCCTGTCGTTCGTGGGCATCCTGTCGAGCATCGCGGCCGACGCGGGGTATCTGGTGCTGATTCCCCTGGCAGGGACGGCATTTCTCAGCGTGGGCCGGCATCCGCTGGCCGGTCTGGCGCTGGGCTTCGCCGCGGTCGCGGGCGCGTTCACCGTCAACATGCTCATCAAACCACTTGATGCGGTGCTCGTCGAGTTCACCAACGATGCGATTCAACTGGTCAATCCGGAACTCACCATCGGCCTGGCGTCGAACCTGTGGTTTTCGGTGGCGTCGGTATTATTTCTGACGGTGCTCGTCACATTGATCACGGAGCGAATGATCGAGCCGCGGCTCGGCACGTATTCCAGCGGTCTGTCCAGCGATTCGGCGGCCACCGCCACCCCCAGCGAGAGCCCCCGCATGACGGCGGAGGAATCGCGCGGCCTGATGTATGCGGGCATCGCACTGGCCGGTGTGCTCGCGGTGTTCGCCCTGCTGACACTCCCTTCCGGCGCCCCGCTCCGAAATCCCGAGACTGATGAGCTGATCGGCAATTCGCCGTTCATGAACGGTCTGATCGCGCTGATCATGATCCTCTTTCTGGCCACCGGCGCGAGTTATGGTTTCGGTGCCCGTACCATGAAGACGGCCACCGACGTCATCAAGGCCATTGAGAAAGCGCTGTCGGGATTAGGCAGCCTGCTCTTCCTGTTTCTGATCATCAGCCAGTTTGTGTCGTACTTCAACTACACCAACATGGGGACGATCCTCGCATTGACATTGTCCGACTTACTGCAGTCAGCCAACATCGGGACATTGCCGCTGCTCATCGGGTTCATCGTTGTCGTGGCGATTATCGATCTGCTGATTACGGGAGCCATCGCCAAATGGGCCCTGTTTGCGCCGATCTTCGTGCCGCTCCTGCTCAACCTGGGAGTGACTCCGGAGGCCGTCCTCGCGGCTTACCGCGTGGGCGATTCGCCGGTGAACGCCATCACACCATTGAATGCCTACTTCGCGCTGGTGGTCGGCTTCGCTCAGAAGTACGACAAAGGGGCCGGCGTGGGGACCGTCGTCGCCTTGATGCTGCCCTATGTGATTTGGATGTTCGTCTTATGGACGGCGCTCTTCGCTGTCTGGCATTTGCTGGGACTCCCCTGGGGACTGTAAAACCGACTGATGATCGAGAGGTTGTCGAAGCGACGTCGTCCACGGAGGTGCGATGATCGAGCTCAAGAGACGAACACCGAACGGCGGATAGAAGTTCACCTCCTCATTTCGTGACAAGAGGCGCGCCCATGAGCCACGATTCCATTCCCTTAGACGTTCAAGCGGCTGAGGATCTCCTGTTGAGACTGCTGGCGATCGACGGAGTGACGGGGGAGGAAGCGGCGATCGCCGCGGCCGTGTCGGAGGAGCTGCAAAAGGTGGGGGTGCCGCCAGAGGCAATTCGTTTTGATGAAGCCCATCAGAAGATTCCGCTGCCAACGCAAACGGGGAATCTGATCGTCGAGTTGCCCGGCACGCGGCCCGGGCCGCGGCTGTTGTTTTCAACCCATCTCGATACGGTCCCCCTGTGCGCGGGAGCAAAGCCGAGACGGGAAGGGACCCACATCGTCTCCGACGGCACCACGGCCCTGGGGGGAGACAACCGGACCGGCTGCGCGGTGTTGATCGCGATGGTGGAAACATTGCTCAAACACAAACTGCCTCACCCTCCGCTAACGCTGCTGTTCACCGTCCGCGAGGAGAGTGGACTGCATGGGGCGCGAGAACTCGATCCGGCCGACCTCGGCGGCGCGACGATGGGCTTCAACGTTGATGGCAAGCTGGCCAGCGAACTGATCATCGGCGCCGTTGGTCAGACGAACTGGGACGTTGAAATCATTGGCAAAGCGTCACATGCCGGCGTCGCTCCCGAAAAGGGGATTTCCGCCACGCTGGTCGCAGCCATCGCGCTGACGGAAGCCCGCCGCGGGGGATGGTTCGGCAAGGTCGTCAAAGGCGACCGCTTCGGCAGCAGCAACGCAGGGATATTCGGCGGCAAGAATGGCAAGGCGGCCGGCGATGCGACCAATGTCGTGACCGATTATGTGCACATCAAGGGAGAAGCCCGGAGTCCGGACGCCGC
>JAHBXU010000200.1 GCA_019636315.1 Planctomycetaceae bacterium
TGACGGATCGGTACGGTTCCTCTCCGAAGCGACAGATGACAAGACGTTAACGCATCTGTTCGGTCGATCCGACGGCGGCTGATTCGAAACCCTCATCGCCCGTTCAACTCGCCAGCATGGGCTATGGCGGGTTGGCATTGCCAATGATGGGGGTGCCATGCTTGCATCGAGCAGCAGGGCAAGCATGCCGAATGGTGCGTGCGCTCCGCGGCATGCTCAAGCCGGTGGTACTGGTCGGCTTGTCCGCCAGCGCGATTGTGGGCAGGCTCGAGACTCATGATCGGGCATCTAAACGGTTGACCGCGAAAAGACTTTTCCAGCCTGGTAGGTCAGGCACTCCGTGCCTGACTTTCGGAGCGGGGATTGATCGTCGGTGGTCATGCCGCAAGATCGTCGCGGAAAGCTCCAAAGGAAACGGACTTTTTCGCGCTGGTCACCGACCTCCGGCGGCCAAGCGTTGGCGAACCCTACCGCCGACGTCAGGCACAGGGGTGCCTGACCTACTTGACTAACGCATCTGTTCGCATCTGTTCGGTCGATCCGACGGCGGCTGATTCGAAACCCTCTTGGGCGCATCAACTCGCCAGCATGGGATCGCCGACCGTCCATTTTGCTCCGTCACGGAGGACGCGGCGGTAGAGCGTGTCGCGTTCGACCGGTTCGCAGCCCGCTTCGCGGATCAGGCTGTGGAGTTGACTCACGGTCAGTCCTTCGGGCGTCTTCGCGCCGGCATCGTGATAGATCAGTTCGTGCACGACCGTGCCGTCGATGTCGTCCGCGCCGAAGCCCAGGGCGACCTGCGCCGTTTTCTCCCCGAGCATGATCCAGTACGCCTTGATGTGGTCGAAGTTGTCGAGCATGAGCCGCGCGAGGGCGATCATCCGCAGGTCCATCAGGCCGGTCGGTCCGGGCAGGTGGCTCATGCCGGTGTTTGCCGGATGGAACGCGAGCGGAATGAACGTCTGAAACCCACCGGTTTCATCCTGCAGCCCGCGGAGCTGGCAGAGATGGTCGACGCGGTGCGGCGCCTGCTCCACGTGCCCGTAGAGCATGGTCGCGTTTGAACGCAGCCCCAGACTGTGTGCCGTGCGATGAATGTCCAGCCAGCGGGAAGCGTCGGACTTGTGTTCGCAGATCTGCGCGCGCACGCCCTCATCAAAGATCTCCGCACCGCCGCCAGGCAGGCTGCCCAGTCCGGCATCGATCATCTGCCGCAGCACCCAGTCGTAGGGTTTCTTCGTGAGATGCGAAAACCAATGGATCTCGACACCGGTCCAGGCCTTGATGTGGATCTCCGGGCAGGTCTCGTGCAGGGTGCGGACAACGTCGACGTACCAGTCGAACTTCTTGAGATGATGCAGCCCGCCGACGACGTGGATCTCGGTCGCCCCATGCGCCTGAGCTTCCAGGGCCCGCTCGCGGATCATCGGCTCCGAAAAGACATACGCTTTGTCGGCCTTGAGATCTGATCGGAACGCGCAGAATGTGCACCGGTACACACAGACATTCGTCGGGTTGAGATGCACATTGGTGTTGTAATAAGCAACGCGACCGTTCTTCTGCTCGCGCACCAGATTGGCCAGCCGCCCGAGCATCATCAGGTCGGCGTGTTCATCGAGATACACCCCGTCGTCAAACGTCAGCCGCCCGCCGGCGACAACCTTTGCCGTGATGTCGGACATCCGGGAATCACAATCCACAGTCGCCAGCATGGAATTCAATCCTTTTCGCCTCCGCACATCACGCACCTCATTCGGTCACCAGGACCTTGACCGTCGTTCCACGCGCTCCCTAACGCGGATTCCACTTCAACACCGTCATCGTCACCCGACCCGTCAGCGAGGGACTTGCAGGGCAACGGGGAGACCACACAGTCCCTCGCTGACGCTTCGGATGACGAAGGGAGTGCATTCCGCATGACATGCCGTCAGCACGTTCAGGCCGGGGCTCGCCCCATGGGACGGGAGCGGATCGATTCTAGCATGCTCCGCGAGTGGAACACACGTCACGACCATTGACAAGCCGCGAAAAGGCTTGCCCTCGTTCCACATAGTTGGCGAACCAACCGAAACTCGCACACGCCGGTGAAAGCAGGACCGAATCACCGGGCCGCGACAGGTCCCACGCCTGCTGCACCGCCTCTTCGAGAGAACTGGCCGTCACGACCGACTGCAACCGGCGATGCGTTGCGCGAGAAGATGCGCCTTCGATCAGGCCCTGAAGGGGCGCCGCGACCGCACCCATTAAGACCGCCGCATCGGCCGCGCGTACGATCCCATCCGCGAGCGCTGTCAGATCAACTCCCTTGTCGGCCCCGCCGACGAGCAGGACGATCGGCGTCTCGAAACTTGCCAGAGCGGCCAATGTTGATTCGGGCGTCGTGGACGCCGAGTCATCGTACCAGCGGCGGCCTCCCGTCGTCGCCGCCAATGACAGTCGGTGCGGCAGTCCGACGAAACTCGCCATACCGCACTCGATCGCCGATCGCCCGACGCCGAGCGACTCGGCTGCGATCGCCGCCGCGGCGGCATTCTCCAATTGATGTCGATGGGCCAGAAACGCATTGGCACACGCGGCCGATCGTCCGGGAAAGCTCGCCCCGTCGAAGAAGCGCCTGTTGGCCCGCGTGCTCCAGTTCCGCACGGCATCGCCTGCATTCAACACGGCAATCTCCCCGGGCGTTTGCCAGCGGAGGATCGTCTGTTTGGCGAACTGGTAAGCCTGTACTGTGCCGTGCCAGTCGAGGTGATTGGGGGCGAAGTTCGTGACGACGCTCAGTGCCGGCCGCGCCCGAAGCTCGTCGAGCGCCGTCAGTTGAAAGCTGCTCAGCTCCAGTACGACCCAGTCTTCCTCGCGAATGCGATCGACCTGGGACAAGAGGCTGCCGCCGATGTTGCCCCCCAGCCAGGCGCGGCGGCCATCTGCCTGCAACAGGTGATGCAGCAGCTTGGTCGTTGTGGACTTGCCGTTGGAACCCGTGACAGCCGCAATCCGGCCCTGACAGCGCTCCCAGAACAGGCCGATCTCGGACGTGATGCGGGCCCCGCGGCTGCGGGCGCGCTCGACCAGCGGATGGCCGGGACGCACGGCCGGATTGACGACAACGGCGTCGGTTGCGAGAAAGTCTTCCTCGGAGTGATCGCCCAGATGCAGGACGACGTCACGGAGGTCCATCAACTCGTTGAGCGTGTGACCCAACTGATCGGCCGTGCGTTGGTCGCTGACCGTGACCCGTGCGCCTTGAGACTGTAGAAACCGGACGACCCCCGCACCTCCGCCGAATCGCCCGAGTCCCATCACGGTTACCGCGCGATCGCGAAAATCAGTCGAACTGTGGGTCATCCCTGTCCCCATCGATTCCATTGCGCGCCCGCGAGTCGATGCGTGTCCGTCCCTGGGTCTTGTGTGGAATCAACTGAAAAATCGGGCCGGCATGTCGCTCGACAAGAAACGAGCGGCCGTTTCGGCGCCCCGGAGCGGGCAGCCGAAACGGCCTGTGTTCCCTTCACGCAAAGGCTCAGTGAACTGACGCTTATCGGGAATTCGTGTTCATGCTCGCGGGACCTTTCCGGAGCGAGTTACGAGCCCTGCCACGGTTATTTCCTCCGCTGCGCATCCCGCCCCCGTCGTCATCGGCGACACCATACAAACTCATCAGATCCTGCATGTCCGGATCACCCATGGTCACGCCTGCGGCATTGGCCGGCGTGCGCTGCTGGGCCTCGACTCCTTTCACGTCTGCAAACTCCTTCTGCTCATATCCGAGCCGCTTCAGGCGCTCCTTGAGTTCGGCCGTTCGCGAAAGCTGGTCGATGACATCCAGTACTCCGTTGCCCCGCATGACGAGCACCTGATCGGAGATCTGCAGATCGCGCCGCTTGGCGCTGGGGGCGAGTGAGAGCTCCGGATGCTCCGCCGGATCGATGGCATCGACATGCTTGGCGTCGACGAATACGTCTCCCGACTGGAACTGATAGTTCTCGATTTCAAATCGCGGAATCGCCGGGTCAAGGACGTAAGGTTTGGACGGCCCGCCGACTTCCTGCCCGAGTTCCACTTCAATGTCCCGCTTGGCGACGGTCGTGCCGAACTCCGGATCCCATTGGAACAGCATCCAGTTGGCAAACAGCCGATCCGTGCCCCGTTGGCGGATGTAATCCACGAAGTAATCCATATCGTGGGGCACGCGGACCTCACCGGCAATGTTGCTCCATTCGGTCTTGCGGGTTTGCCCCTCAACGACCTCGGCGATGCCGGCGGCCTCGGAACTTTTGCGACCATAATTCGGGTTGGTGACTTCCAGCCGCACGCGATAGCGGTAGGTCGCCCCCGGCTCGACGTCGAAATCGAAATAGCGGAACAGCAGCATCTCGCCCGTCGCGCCCATCTCCTTGAGATGCCGCTCGACCCACTTCTTCAACACATCCCTCTGTGCCTTGTCCCCCTCGGCTTTTTCGAGTTCTTCAAAGAACTTGTTGGGATCGAGACCCGGCCGATACGTGTTTCCGACGGCAAATCCTGCACCGCCGCGCATTCCACCGCGGCCACCGACCATCCCGAATCCTGAGGGATCCTCATCGTCATCCAGGTCCCTCCGCGCCCCTTGAGCGCGGTTGCCGAGCACCCCGCCGGCACCGCCGCGCATGGAGGTCATCAGGGAACGTCCGTCGCCGACAACGTCGGAGAACCCTTTCTTGACCACGAGTTCTTCCGGGAGATCCTGCTGAAACTTTTTATGCTGCTCCAGCAGCTTCTCCTGGAACTGCATTTCGAGTTCCATCTCCTCGTCGCTGAGCGCGAACTTTTTGAGATCGGGATGCATCGCCAGATAGTCCCAGATGCCCAAGGCCCGCCCCGGGAGAGGCATGGTGATCGTGCTGTCGGTCACCTGAACTTCCAGCGGCTCCGCGTCGAAGAACGCCGATTCCCGCAGGATCTCCTTGGCCGGCTCGATATCCACAGTCTCCCACTCGCCGCTCCAGGGATCTTCGACGCCTCTCAGCATCTTCTGGCGCTGCAGTTCAAAGTCGATAATCTGAAAGAGTTGCTCGGCCTCGAAGAATGACACGTTCGCGGCCTTGCGATACTCGCGGATTTGCTCCTTGAGGGGGACTGCTCCACGCAGGGCGACGAATCGTATGCCTCGCGCCTTGCCCCCTGCTCCGCCGCCGTACCCGCCACGGCCCCCCAGAGGACCGACAAGCTCCTCGGCATCATCACGATCTCTGATGCCCAGGGCGCTTCCCAAGCCCGAGAGACCTCCGGCCGCCCCTTGCATGAGCGCGTTCATCGCATTGGGATTCGGTTGATTCCGACCGGTGCGTCCCCCGCGTTGTGGACCCAGGGCCGGGCCGGCACCGCGTGCGCCACCACCTCGAGCGGTCGGGCCGACGCCGGCCGGATTTGCTCCCGCGCCGCGGCGGCTGCGGGGGTCGGACGTGTCAGCTCCGAATCCGCCGATGGCCCGATCGTCCTCGAACGTCCCCTGACCGCGCGGCAGACCCGGAACTCGTGAACCGCTGGTGGGCGACCGAAACTCCGGGGGAATGTCATCGTCGGCCGACGTCGAGGTCTCGACCTCTGCGTCCCAATCCGCATCGGAGTCTTCGGCGAAATAGTCGGTGTACTTCTGCGTGGGATTCACCAGAATTGCAGCGCGGCCCGCGTCGGCGATCAGTTTGCCCACGGGGAACAGCTTGGGCTCAGTAATCGGCGTGGTCGTTCCATACAAGTCGAACCGAAACGCCTGCGAAAACTCGTACGGAGAGGAATCCACCGGCTTGCGCAGGATGGCCACCAGATTCTCAACTTTCTTCTCCTCCGGAACGACGAAATTCTGCTGATCTTCGACCGGCCACGTCTTCTGACTCAGCTTGTGCTTCGCTTCATCCACCGCATTGGTGATTTCGCGGGGATGGTGCTGGAAGGGGACCCACTTGGTGCCCATCGTCACCACATAGAGGACGAGCAGCCCGACAATGCTCAACACGAGCTTCTCGCCGTGCTTGAGGGCCAGTTTCTTGATGTCGAAACCTTTGAGTTTGCCAGCCATATCAAGTCACTCGCTCTGTTGAAGGTCCATTGTCGCGACTGAACTGTTGACGCTCCGAAGTTCCAATCACGACGACTCCCATCCGTACTCCATGTCCTGAGATGCGGTGGATCGCACCGCGGTTCACTCTGCTGCGGGCTGTTCGTCGGGCGCAGGCTCTTCGCCGGTCTCACCCTCGAACGGTGTATTGAAACCATCGCCCCCTGGCTCTGCAGCAGGCGGCGTCTCCAGCGCTCCCCCGGCTTCATCGACAAGGCCGCCCTCTGCCGCATCGATCGATTCTCCGGCGGCAGCCGCAGCAGCGGCCGCTTCTACGGCCGCCTTCTCTTCGGCCACGGCCGCTTCTTCCGCCGCCTGGCGCAATACTTCTTCCTGAGCCGCAATCGCTTCGTCCGTCGCGTCCGCAGAGGAACCGTCCGACTCGGGAACGACCGTATCGTCCGTCTGCGGATTGTACATTGTGATGATGCCGCAGAAATCCACTTGAACCAGATCGGGATTGGCAAACCAGTTGGGGTCGATCATCGACGGCCCCCGCATGCTGATGGGAAGCGTGGTTCCGCCGCCGCGCATGCCGCCCATCCCACCGCGCATCCCGCCGCGTCCACCGAACCCGCCAAGGCCGCTGAAGCCACTGGATCCCGAAAATGCGCTCGCCAATCCGGAGTTGGCCAGCATCATCCTGCTATTCATCCCCATGCCGCCGCCCATCCCACGCCCGCCGCCAGCCATACCGAACGACGTCGGCCGATCGTCTTCATCGGCGATGCCCCCCATCCCGCGTCGCATGCCTCCGCCCCCGGCGAACCCGCCTGGAGCGGCGCTGCCGGCGCCGGACGTTGCATAGGGGTTGGGTCCCACCTGGAAACGCAATACGCGGATCGGCCAGTCGGAACTGCTGATGGCCGCAAAAATGTTCGGCAGCTCTGGAAGCAACACGATCGCGCTGACATAAAAACCGCGTTCGCGAAACGGGGCCGACTCGACGGCACTGGGTTCGCCGATATAGCGGTAGCCGC